>JACQXT010000108.1:959-9519 GCA_016208665.1 Chitinivibrionia bacterium
CGTATCGCGAGGCGCGCGTGAGCCTCCCGGGCGGTTGCGCGTGGGGGCCGCGCCCCGTCGATCTCCATCTGATGGCGCTCGAGAAGCTCGGAGCGAAGATCGACCTGAAACACGGGTACATTCACGCCTCGGCGCGGCAGCTCAGGGGCGCCGAAATCGTCATGCCCATTTCCAGCGTCGGCGCAACGGCCAATACGTTGATGGCGGCCTCCCTTGCCAAGGGAACGACGGTCATACGCAACGCCGCCATGGAGCCCGAAGTCACGGAACTCGCGAAGGCCCTCAACATAGCAGGCGCTTCGATCGGCGGCTTGAACACCCCCACGCTGGTCGTCGAAGGGAAGCAGCATCTCGAACCGTTCCGGTACCGCGTCATTCCCGACCGCATCGAAGCCGGGACTTTTGTGGCCGCGGCGGTCGCCACCGGCGGGGACATCACGATCGCCGATTGCCGCCCCTCGCATCTCGACGCCGTGCTGGGCGCTTTCCGCTCATGCGGAGCCGCCATCGACGAGGGCGAGGACAGCGTTCGTGTCAAAGGCCCCGACACGCTCGAGCCCATCCACGTCGTAACGAAAGAGTACCCCGGGTTTCCCACCGATATGCAAGCGCAGATGATGGCCGTGTTGTGCCTGGCGCACGGAACCAGCACGGTGAAAGAAACGATCTACCCCGACCGGTTTACTCACGTTCCGGAGCTGCGGAGGCTCGGCGCCAATATCAGGCTCGACGGCAACCTCTCCGTCATTGCCGGTGTAAAGTCCCTCGAAGCGGCGCCGGTCATGGCGACCGATATACGTGCGAGTTCGGCGCTGGTCATCGCCGCAATGGCCGCCCAGGGAACGACGGAGATATCGCGGGTCTACCATCTCGACCGGGGATATGAGCGGCTGGAGAAGAAACTCTCCAAGCTGGGGGCCAGCATACGCAGGATCGCGAAGTAGCCTCCGGCCGCCGGTTTCTCCATCGCTCCATGCCGACCGGGTGACGATCCCCTCGCAACAGGAAGTGGTGAGTATGCGACGTTTCATCCTGGGAACGGCCGGCCACGTCGACCACGGCAAGACCGCTCTCGTGAAAGCCTTGACCGGGAAGGACACCGACAGGCTCAAGGAGGAACAGGAGCGGGGCATCTCCATCGAACTCGGCTTCGCGCCTCTCCGCTTGGACGATGACGTGTTCTGCGGCGTGGTCGACGTGCCCGGGCACGAACGGTTCATAAAGAATATGGTTGCGGGCGCCGGCGGCATCGATATCGCGCTCTTGGTCGTCGCGGCGGATGAAAGCGTCATGCCTCAGACGAAGGAACACCTCGACGTCCTTCAATCTCTCGGCATCTCCCACGGCATCATCGTCATCACCAAAATAGATTGTGCATCGGAAGACCTGGTGGAGGTCGTGAAAAGCGACATTGCGGACCTCGTCGCGGGCACGATGCTCGAGAAGGCGGAGATCGTGGATACATCGGTAAGAACCGGCGCGGGTCTCGACGCCTTGAAGCGGGCCATTGCGGCTGTGTGCCGGGATGTCGAGGAGCGGGACCAGAGCGGACCGTTCAGGCTTCCCATCGATCGCGTCTTCATCAGGGAAGGCATCGGCTTGGTGGCGACGGGAAGCTGCTACTCAGGTTCGCTGGCGCTGCAAGGCGTGAAGACGGGCGAAGTCCAGCGCGGGGATGTCCTGGTGACGCCGTCGCATTTCCATGTGAGCCACATGATCGACGCCCGCATAACGCTCACCGCATTCGAAGCCGTCGAATTGAAAAACCGGCAGCGGGTTCGCGTGCACCATGGAGCCCGGGAGGTGCTGGGAAGAATCGTTCTGCTCGAACGGGAGCTGCTCGCGTCGAGCGAGAGCGCGCTTGTGCAACTGAGGCTGGAAAGCCCGATCGTCGCCGGCGCGGGCGATCATTTCGTTATCCGGAGGTATTCACCGGCCCGCGTCCTCGGCGGCGGCAGGGTGCTCGATCCGAATCCGGCGAAGCACAAGCAGTTCGATTCGGCCGTTATCGGCCACCTGTCGCTTTTGGAGAAGGGAGACGAAGGGGATATACGAATGAAAGCCGTCTTCGATGCGGGATTCGACGGATATGACGCCGGGAATCTTCCGGAGGGAATGTCGCAGGCAATGCTGTCGAAAGAAGACGTGGTATCCGTAGAAGGAATCTTGTTCCACCGGCGCGCGCTCGACCGGCTCGCCGAACGCATCTCCGAACTGGCCGGATCGTATGGTCGGGAGCACCCGCTTCTCTATGGAATCGACAGGGAGGAACTCAAGCAGAAGCTTCGCTTCGGCCGTTCGAAAGCGGTGTTCAACGGAGTGCTCGATGCGCTGTCCCGATCCGCTCGTGTGTTCATTCGAGGCAATCGCGTCAGGACCGGCGCGCCGGAGCCGGACGTCTCGCCGTCGCTCAAGCGGGACATCGACGGCCTCGAAGCGTTCGTGAAACGGGCCGGCGTGCAATTTCCCCTCGTGGAGGATCTGGAAAAACAGTGGAGGGGTTCGAGCGATTTCCAGGATGCGCTGCAGTCTCTCAAAGAAGCCGGGGCCATCGTCAAGATAGCCGATCGAGGATACATTCACGCGGAAAGCCTCGATCAATGCGTGCATCGCGTGCGGATCCTTTTCGAACGCACAAAGGAGCTATCCGTCGGCGACTTCAAGGATGAATTCAATCTGACCAGGAAGCATGCGATCCCCCTGTTAGAATACATGGACGAACATCGAATAACGGTACGCTCGGGGGACGCCAGGATTAAGGGGCCGGCGCTTCATCCGGAAGAAAAAAACGCATAAACACCGGATTTTAGCCAATTGTATCTTTTTTTTCTGACGGGATTATGATATAATCAGTGTACAAAGCCGATTTGAGGCAAACGAAGCGGACAACGTGCTGTTACTTTTGGCTTAAAGCGGCCTGCATCTCGATACTCACAACGCTAGGGGCTAACAGCTTTTAAAACTTTTACTTCGCCATGGGCTGAGGTACGGCCGAAGGCGAGATTCATGCTTTTTCTCGCTTGTTCTTCTCAGTCAGGAGGAGATGCTATGAGGAAGGTTTCAAGGATCTTGTTTGCGGCTGTGCTTTTGGTGGCTTTCTGCGTTCCCGTTCTTGGCGATGAATTACCCGCCCCCTTGGAGAGGGACATTTACCCTGGTGTTACGAATATCTCCTACGCCGGCCAGAGTTTCCGTTTCGAGACGACCGTCACTATTCATGTGTCTCTCATACCCCGTGGCGCTAACCTGATAGAACTCAGGTTCAAGGTTCATCAAGGCACGACAACCCGCACTCCCGTGATGGCCGCCTCTCCGAACATGCAGATCGAAATCGACTGGGTGAACTGGAACAACACTATCTTCTCCGGAACTCCTCCGCCCGATGGCTGGGAAGGCCTGTTGCATACGGAATCCGGCTTTACGGAGAAGTAAAATATTTTTACGAGCATTAAATAGTTTTACTTTTTTGTCGAAGACAAGCTTGGCTTGGAACCACCTCTCGGTTTGATTCTCCTAACAGCTTATCTTGTAGTGGCTTGCCATTCTGCCATTTTCCCCTTCGCCCACCTTATGGCATTATAATTGCTGTTACCCCTGTGCTACCACCATCTACATCCCCAAAAAGTGCTTTTTGGGACGAGGAGCACAGGAAGAGGGATTTTGCGGGTGGCAGAGAGGGCACAAGGGAGAAATAAACTCGAGAGTTTATTCCCCAAACGCCTGTCTAGATCCTGTTGATGGTTCAACAAACCAGTGAATCATAGCCCTTGCCCTTAGCGTGATTCCCGGGTTGGGTGTTGCCCTCTCGAAGCTTGGGGGGCAGTTTCCGAAGTTCCCCTTTTTTTATTGGGGTTAGCGGGCAAGGGTGGGATGCAGATGCTCATTGGGCAAGCTTGCGGCGCCGGATGCTCTCGAGTGGATTCTTATTTATCCTGCTTGTCCGGGAGCCTGGGTTCGGCAAAGATCGTTTTCACCTGAGAACAGTGCACTGCTCCCGGTTTGGCTTTCCTCGGTTTTCTCACATATTTTCGCAAGGTGCAGATTACGGGTACGATGGAAGAGTGCTTAGCCTTTGAATAATACGCGGCGATGCCGGCGGCGGCTTCGAGCACGGCCTCGGACGGATTCCCCTTGCCGCCCTTCGATTTGAGAATAACGTGAGAGCCCGCTGCCTGCTGGGCGTGCATCCAGTAATCCGAAGGCGCTGCTGCGCGGAATGTGAGCTCGTCGTTCTCCCGATTGTTCCTCCCGACGAAAACGAACCACATCGGGCCGAGGTCGAATCGCCGGTAAGTCTTCTCGGCCGGACCGGCGGCTGCGCGTCCATGCGTTCGTACCGGGATCTGGTATTCCATCCTGAGCTTCTCCAGGGCGTCCAAGGCGTGTGTCACGTTCTTGTCAGCTGCGATTGTATCGCGCCGGCGCTCGAGATCGCCGATGAGCGCCTGGAGGTGTTCGATCTTCATCTGCAAGAATCTCAGGCTTCGCTTCAGCTTCGACGCCTTCTTGAACAGCTTCTGAACCTGAGCATGAATAGGGTGGGCGGGGTCCAGCTCGATGACGATCGGTTTCCCCGAACCATAGGGATCGGGCAGTTCTATCGTCGAGGTGCCCGGGGGCACCAGAGATTGATACGCCGCAAGGGTTTCGGCTCTTTTGCGCAGGCCGTCATGTTGCGCGGCGGCCTGGTGTTCGGCAAGGAGCTTCTCGAGGAGGGAGCGCTTCTTGGCGATAAACGAGCCTGCGGGCTTGAGGCCGTCGGCGATACGCTTTGCGAGTTCGGATTCGACGAGCGCTCGGCCGATCGTTTCGGCCGCCGAGAGCACATCGGCGAACGGGCCGGAGATGCCGTCGGCTTGGCCTGCATCCCCGGCCGGTTCGGGAACGGGCGCCGCGTCGGCCGGATTGCCGGCGGCGAGAACATGTATGCGCCGGGCGCCGGAAGAGACCGAATCGCGAAACGATATGAGCTTCGCCGCAGCCTGCTCGGGAGAGTCCCCGGCGAACATTTTCCTGAGCCGCTGGTCGAGGCCCGGCACGCCGGCATCGGAACGGAGCATCGAGCACAGAACGGTTTCCGAGATGGTCGAAAACGGAGGGGCGAGAGCGGGTCTCGGTATTCCTGCGCGCGAATTCGGCCTTTGAACGCCGTCCAGCGGCTCGTCGCCGTCATAGATCACGGCGCTCCCTTCGCGTCCGTACAGTGTCAGAAGAAGCGAGAAGTTCGAGCCGCGCGGAGCAGTCCCTTTCTTCGCCGCGAACTGGAGGCGCATAACCCTGTCTCCCCGCGGCTGATCTATGGACTCGACCGTGCATCGCTCGATTGCAGGGAGGACTTTCTCGGCGGGACAGCCGATCAGGAGGTCCGCGCGCGTTACAAAAACAAAGGCCCCGGACTTCGAAAGGACGGCAATAAGATAGAGGCGGCCGCCGGAGCGTTCTCCGGCCTGTTCTTCGGCCTTCGCAGTCCGGTCGCGCGAAGCCCGGCCCCGGGACGGCTCGCTCGTGGAGGCTTGGTTCCCGGCAGCCTCACCCCCGCCGTTCAGTGCAATCGAAAGCACCGGCTTGAAATACCGGCACTCGCCTACCTGCCTGCCGCACACCGAGGCGCGGGCCGAATCGATCAGGAGGGTGAGGAGCCAATTGTTCATGATAGCTGTGATACAATAACTTGTTATAATGTGAGGATTTACCCATTGACAGAACGGAAGAGTTATTTATACTATCTGATTTCAGTCTCCCCTCAATTCAAGGAGTGCTCCGTATGCTGATCAGCATGACCGGCTTCGGCCAGAGCGAAGTCGCGATTCATCCATTCAGGGTATCAGTGGAAATCAGAAGCGTCAACCACCGCTTCCTCGATTTCTCGTTGAAGATTCCGAAGGCCCTCAACATCCACGAGAAGGACATCAAGGATATCATCAAGAAGGAATTGTCGCGCGGGCGGATTTCCGTTTCCATCGACATCGATGCGGAACATCCCGAGTCGCTCCTTGCGATCAATACTCCGCTCATGGAGCGCTATTACACGGTGCTGCGGGATTTCGCCCGGAAACACCGTCTCCAAAGCGAAGTGGATATCAACACACTGGCCCTCCTGCCCGATGTATTCGTCAAGCAGAATGCGGAGACTATTTCCGAGGAGCAGTGGCCGCCGGTGCGGAACGCGCTCGTGAAGGCGCTCGGCGCGTGCATGGCCATGCGGCTCGCCGAGGGGAAAGCGATCGAGGCCGATCTTCGAAAAAGACTCAAACGCATCGCGGCGCTCATTGCGCAGATCGAGAAGCTTGCGCCGAAGGCGCTCCAGGCGAACCGGAAATCGCTTCGCGAGCGGATAGATAGTCTCATGGCGGGGGCCGCGATCGATAACGACCGCTGGATGACGGAAATGTCCATGCTGGCGGACCGGCTCGATTTCACTGAGGAAATAACCCGCCTGAAAAGCCACGCGGCTCAGTTTACGGAGTGCCTGAACGAAGGCGGGGCGGTTTCGAAGAAGCTGACGTACATACTCCAGGAGATCCACCGCGAAGTGACGACGGCCGGGGTCAAAGCGGCCAGCACGAAGATCGTCGAGCTCGTCGTGTTCTTGAAGGAAGAATCCGAGAAACTCCGGGAGCAGGTGCAGAATATCGAATGAAGCGTTCAAGCGCATTTCCCATCGTCGTTTCCGGCCCGTCCGGATCGGGCAAGACGACGCTGCTCGAGAAGCTGGTGCCCGCCGACCCGCGCCTGAAGCTCTCGGTCTCGGCGACGACGCGGCCCGCCCGCGAGGGCGAGCGCGAGGGGAAGGCCTATTTCTTCGTAAGCCCCGAACGGTTTGAATCGCTTAAGGATGGGGAACTCGCCGAGTGGGCGGAGGTGCACGGCTACTGGTACGGAACGCCGAAGCGGTTCCTCCGCGAACAGCTCGAAAACGGGTGCGACGTCGTCATGAACCTCGACGTCCAGGGGGGGCTGCAGGTAAAAAAGGCCTTTCCTGAAGCGGTCCTGATATTTATCTTACCTCCGTCTTATTCCGTGCTTCGCCGGCGGATCGAGGAACGAGGCTTGGACGGGGCAGGCACGATCGAGGTCCGGCTCGAGAACGCGAGACGCGAGATCGAAGAGGCGCGCCGGTACGATTACCTGGTCGTCAACGACGGCCTCGACCAGGCGGTGGCGGATCTCGGCGCCATCATATCGGCCGAACGTTCCAGGCGGGAACGGCGCCTGGGAGAATTCATGAAGACGTTCTATGGGGCGTAAGCGCGCGATGTGCGCCGCCGCGGCGGCAGAGAACGCGGCAGGGTGTTTTTCAAGCGGAGGTGCAGATACATGAAGGATATCGTGATTATCGACAAGCTCACCGGCATCATGCCCAATAAATACGAAGCGGTCCGCATCATGGCCAAGGAGGCCAGGCGCATCAACAGCATCATGCTTCGTTCGGAGCACGCCGATGCCGATGCAAAACCGACGAACATGGCGATACAGCGAATGCTCGACAACAAGATTAAGTATGAGTACGTCGACGAGGGGCAGCAGCGGCACTACAAGGATGTCAAGTTCGAAGACGAAGGGTAGCGGCGTATGGGTAATTCTCTCGAAGGTAAGAAGATCCTTCTCGGAATTACCGGCGGCATAGCCGCCTACAAGTCGGTCTATCTGCTCCGCCTGCTCAAGCAGCGCGCCGCCGACGTGCAGGTCGTCATGACCGAGGCGGCCTGCGAGTTCGTCGCCCCGCTCACCTTCGAAACCCTTTCCGGAAGAAGCGTTCACGTCCGCATGTTCAAGCGAGGCGACTCGCCGGAGTCGCCCGTCGAGCATATCGCCCTCGCCCGGTGGCCGGACGTCGCCGTGATCGCCCCCGCGACAGCCAATACCATTTCGAAATTCGCGTACGGCACCACGGACGATCTCCTGAGCGCCGTCATCAGCGCCTATACCGGCGCCGTCGTGCTCGCCCCCGCAATGAACGACAGGATGTGGGCAAACGACGCCGTCAGGGAGAATATCGCTCGGCTGGGAAACAGGGGATTTCGCGTTATCCCTCCCGGCCAAGGGGAGCTCGCGTGCAAGGAAGAAGGCGCGGGGCGAATGGCGGAGCCCGAAGAGATCGCGGCGTTCCTCGAGAACATGTACAGCGGCGCGCTCGCCGGCATGAAGGTGCTCGTGAGCGCCGGAAGGACCGAAGAGGATCTCGACCCCGTGCGCTTCATCTCGAACCGGTCATCCGGGAAGATGGGATTCGCGCTCGCGGCCGCGGCCCGCGACCAGGGAGCGGACGTGACCGTCGTCGCCGGCAGGGTATCGGCGCCGGCTCCGGAGGGCGTCCGGCTCGTTCGCGTGAGAACCGCCGCGGAGATGACCCGCGAGCTCAGGAGCGCGTTTCTCTCGTGCCGGGTTCTCGTCATGGCGGCCGCGGTCGGCGACTTCACGGTCGCGAAGCCGTTCGAGCAGAAGCACAAGGGAAACGAATGGACGATCACCTTCACGAGAACCGAGGATATCCTCGGCGCCCTCGGCGCGGCGAAGGGGAAACGCTTCATCATTGGGTTCGCGCTCGAGACGGAGAACG
>JACQXT010000108.1:9561-14575 GCA_016208665.1 Chitinivibrionia bacterium
GATAAGCTTGTGCGGAAGAACTGCGATCTCATCGTGGCCAACAATCCCATGGAAGAGGGCGCGGGATTCGGCCATGATACGAACGCGGTGAGGATGTATAACGCCTCGGGTCTCGTGCTGTCCACAGGCGTCAGGCCCAAGCGGGAGATCGCCGAGATCATACTCCGGACGGCGTGCGAGCAAGCGGCGTTCAAGACGATCGCCGCCGGATGACCTGCGCCGGCCGAACCGTTGCCGGCCGCTTCAAGACCGGATCCTCCCTGTTGTTTTCATCGCCGATTACGGCGCAAGGACGGTTGGCTCATGACTTTTCCACAGAAAATTCTCCCCAAGCTCATTTCATATCTCCAACTGTTGGAGCGAAAAGGTATAAGATCGCTGTACCTGAAAGAACGCGCGCCGGAGGCGCGCGATGGACGCGATGGACATGAAGCTCGCGAAAAGCGCGGAGCGGGAGAGGACATCATGGAGACGCCGATAACAAGCAAACGCGCGCAAGGCGGCGGCTCAGTGCAAGCCGGCACCTCGGCGCACGGCGGCGCCTCAGCGCAAACCAACGCCACGGCGCAATCCGGCGGACTCGCGCTCCTTGCGGAAGAAGTCGCGCGATGCTCTGCCTGCCCGCTTCACGCGACGCGGACGAAAACGGTATTCGGCGTGGGGAATCCCGCCACCAAGGTGCTGTTCATCGGCGAGGCCCCCGGGCGGGACGAAGACCTCAAAGGCGAACCGTTCGTGGGCCGCGCGGGCCAGCTGCTGAACAAGATATTTCAGGCGATCGACCTGCGGCGGTAGGACGTCTATATAACGAATATTCTGAAATGCAGGCCTCCGGAGAACCGGGATCCGGACGAGAGCGAGGTGCGCCGGTGCGAGGCGTATCTCGTGTCTCAAATCGAGCTCATCAGGCCGCGCATCATCTGCGCGCTCGGAAGAATCGCGGCGCAGTGGCTCCTCCGAACCGAGGCGCCGCTTTCGGCGCTCCGTGTCGGCGAGCACACCTACCGGGATATTCCCGTGATCGTGACGTATCATCCCGCCGCTCTCTTGCGGAACCCGAATTTCAAGAGGGCGACGTGGGAAGATTTCAAGAAACTGAGAGGCATGCTGAACGCGCTCGAGTAGCCCGCGAGCCGCGCCTCATCGGACGGGGCGGAGTGGATGGCGTATTCGCATAAGGGGGAGCAATGGCAGAGACGACGAAACAGCAGTTCGACAGGCTACCGCCGCACTCCGAAGAAGCGGAAATGGCGGTGATCGGCGCGGTCCTGCTCGATAATCAGGCGTTCCACCAGGCCACCGAGTCGATCACCTACGACACGTTTTACAAGAAAGCCCACCAGGACATATTTCATGCGATGACGAACCTCGCCGGAAAGAGCGAGGCCATAGACGTCATCACCCTCTCCGAAGAGCTGAAACGCATGGGCGCGTACCAGGCCGCGGGCCTCCCGGCGTACCTCACCGAGATCATGGACAAGGTGCACACGGCCGCCAACGCCGACTTCTACGCGAAGATCGTGCTGGAAAAATACATCCTGCGACAGTTGATTTCCGTCTCGAACGCGATCACGACGGACTGCTACATGGGCGAGGACGAGGCGCGCCAGGTGCTGGACAGGGCGGAGAGCTCCATATTCGAAATTTCCGAGAAGGGCATCAGGCGCGGGTTCATTCCCATCGGCGACGCAATCAAGCATACGTTCGAAAAGATCGAACGCTACCGGGAGGACCGGACGCTCGTTTCGGGAGTGTCCACGCCGTTTTATGAACTCAATTCATACACGTCGGGATTTCAGAACGCGGACCTCGTGATCATCGCGGGGCGCCCGTCGATGGGGAAAACCAGCCTCGCGCTCAACATCGCCCAGCATCTCGCGATCGAGAAGAAGATCCCGGTGGGCGTTTTCAGCCTCGAAATGTCAAACGACCAGCTCGTCATGCGGCTCCTCTGCAGCGAGGCCCGTGTGGATTTCCACCGCATGCGGACGGGGTACATGAAAGACTCCGAGTACGCGGAGCTCGCGGTCGTGGCCCAATACCTCAGCGAGGCCCCGATATTCATCGACGACTCGCCGTCCTTGACGACGCTCGAGCTGCGGTCCAAGGCAAGGCGGCTCAAGGCGGAGAGAAACATCGGGTGCCTCATGATCGACTACCTTCAGCTCATCTCGGTGACGGCGCGGGCGGAAAACCGGCAGCAACAGATATCCATCATCTCCGGGAACCTCAAGAGGCTCGCCAAAGAACTCGACATACCGGTCATCGCCCTCTCGCAGCTCTCTCGCGCCGTCGAGGCCAGAGGCGGCGAGAAGCGGCCGATGCTCTCGGATCTCAGGGAGAGCGGATCGATCGAGCAGGACGCGGACGTGGTGCTGATGCTCTACCGGCCGGAGGTGTACAAGGGCGAGGATTCCGACGCGGCGGGCACCGCCGAGGTGATCATCGCCAAGCAGCGAAACGGACCCACGGGGACCGTGAGGCTCGCGTTCTTCAAGGAATACACACGCTTCGAGAATCTCGCGCCTGCTTCCGAATGACCTTCGCGGGCCGGGCTAATCCGGAGCGGAGGCGGCGCTCCGCTCGGAGGGCGCGAAGACAGGCGGCACAGCCGGCCCGCGCGGGGGGAGAACGACGCCGTGGAACAGGCATTCAAAACGATCGGCATCGCATTTCTGGGATTACTGCAGGACGTGGGCGGTACGGTGATTCTCCTCGGCAGGATCGCGCGCAGCCTGAAGGAACTGCCCAGGACGATGAAGCTCACCCTGTTTCAAATGGAGCAGATCGGCCTGGGCTCGATCCCGCTCGTCCTGGTCACCTCGCTCTTCGTCGGCGCCGTCGCCGCGGTTCAGGCGGCGTACCAATTTCAGGATTACGTGCCGATGCGGTTCCTGGGGACGGTCGTCGGCAAGTCGGTCATTCTCGAGCTGGGCCCGGTGCTCACCGCGCTCGTCGTTGGCGGCCGCGTGAGCGCGTCCATCGCGGCGGAACTCGGCACCATGCGGGTCACCGAACAGATAGACGCGATGGAGATGCTGGCCATCGATCCCGTGCGGTACCTCGTGCTGCCGCGCATGGTCGCCGCGCTCATCATGCTGCCGGTGCTCACGATCTTTTCCGATTTCCTGGCCATCACGGGCGGCATGGTGGTCGCCAAAGTCTCGATCGGGGTGAGCACCGCGACGTTTGTCGAGGGCCTGAGACTTTTCTTCTACGTCGAGGACGTGATCAGCGGACTCCTCAAGACGGTCGCGTTCGGCGGGATCATCGCGCTCATGGGATGCTACAACGGATTCCGCACGTACGGCGGGGCGGAAGGGGTCGGGCGCTCCACGATGCACGCGGTCGTTTCGAGCTGTCTCCTCATTCTCATCACGAACTATTTCCTCGCAACCGTCCTGTTCAGGATCATTTTCTACAGGGGCACATAGCCGATGAGCGCCGATTCATTCATCGAATGCCGCGGGGTCTGGAAGAGCTTCCACAGAAACGCTGTGCTGAGGGGCGTCGACCTCGACGTCGAGCGGGGCACGACGCTCGTGATTTTGGGCCAGAGCGGCTGCGGCAAGAGCGTCCTCTTGAAACATTTCGTCGGGCTCCTCAGGCCGGACCGGGGGAGCGTCGCCGTGGACGGCGAGGATATCGGCGCGCTCGACAGGAAAAACCTCTTCAGAATCAGGATGCGCTTTGGTATGGTTTTCCAGGGCGCGGCGCTCTTCGACTCCATGACGGTGGGAGAAAACGTCTGCCTCGCCTTGAGGGAACATACCGGCAAGAGCGAGGAGGAGATTCTCGAGATCGGGATCCGCAAGCTGCGGCTCGTCGGTCTCGACGGCGTCCTCGACAAAAAGCCGGCCGAGCTGAGCGGCGGCATGAAGAAGCGCGTCGGCATCGCAAGGGCCATTGCCATGGATCCTGCCTGCGTGCTGTACGACGAGCCCACAACGGGACTCGACCCGATCATGGCGGACACCATCAACGACCTGATCAAGAAACTGAACGACGAGCTCGATATCACGAGCGTCGTCGTCACGCATGACATACAGAGCGCGTACAAAGTCGCCGATCAGATCGCGATGCTGCACGACGGCGCCATCATATTCAAGGGGACGCCCAAGGAAGTGCGGAAGAGCGATAACGAATTCATCCGGCGGTTCACGCGCGGGTACGCAGCCGGATCGGTTGCAGCGGGTTAGAAAAGTTTCGGCGCGGCCTCGGCGCAGGCGGGGCAGGGAATGCGGCGCAACCGCGGCGTAGGCGAAAAGCGGATGAGGACATGCGCGCCTTACGAGAGCCTCATCGTCGGCATCATGTGGTTTCAGCGCTTCAAGCTCGTGGAGAAGCGGTACGATTTCTATGTCACCTTTCCCGACGTCGGAGGGCTCACCAAAGACGATCCCATCATGATCAACGGCGTGGAAAAGGGAAGGGTCACGGAGGTGTACCTGGAGAAGCATGGTGTCGTCGTGGAAATGGGAGTGCGGGAAAAAGTCGTGTTTCCGAAGGATTCGAGGGTAAGCCTTCGCAGCATCGGCATCATGGGCGAGCGGTACGTCGCGATACAGAGCGGCGTTTCCGTGGATGTGGTCGAACCGGGCGATACCCTCGCGGGATATCTGGAATCCGGGATGAGCGAGGTCATGGGTGAGACGGGCCAGGTCCTGACCGAGCTCGTCGCCGCCACCGCCCACTTGAAAGAGGTCTTGAGAGTTGTCCTCGAAGAAGGAAAGCTCGCGGAGAGCATGAGCAACTTCCACAGCGTGAGCGAAGGGCTCAAGGACGTTGCGGGCGACAATCAGGCTCCCCTGTACACCGCCATCCGGCGTTTCGAACACGTGACCGTCGTGCTCGACAGCCTTATCGGGTCGAGGTACGCGTCGCTCGATTCCACCCTGCAATCGTTCAGCAGCGCCGGCAGGAGGATGGATGCCGCGGTGGATAATCTCAGCACGGTCTCAGCGGACCTGAAGGCATTGACCGAGAGAATAAATTCCGGAGAAGGCACGCTGGG
>JACQXT010000109.1 GCA_016208665.1 Chitinivibrionia bacterium
CGACGCCCTTGGAGGGACGGCTGGTGTCCATGCCCTTCACCAACGCGGTCCATGCGGGATCGACCAAGGTGACGATGGGCGTCGAATAGAGGTCGTCCCAACGCAGTTCGCTGGTAGGATAGAAGAGACGCTCCACTCCTTGTGTCGCGGGATGCGGGGTGATGGCGGTCGTCCAGGCGTACTCGAAATAGTCGTCAGGAGAGAGGTCTTTCACTTCGCCTTTTTTAAGACTGGAATAGGCGTGGGCGTCGTCGCGGATCTGGGCCGACCGCACGCCGGCGCCGTAGGGTTCAAGGAATTTCGAAAGGGATTCAGCGGTCACCTGGGTGCCATAGATCGGCGTGAAGAAGAAGCCTCCACCCGCCCTGACATATTCCTGAAGTAATTCGAGGTTCCGTATGGTGGTCAGATAGCCCTCGACGAAGTTTTTCGGGAAGAACCAGCTACTTGGTCCCTCCCAGTCGGCGATCACGACAACGTGAAACTTCCGCAGCATCTCGGCGCTGAGCGGGTCGGAGATCTTGCGGACCACGAAATTGACGTGCTCCTTGGCGAACTGCTCGGAAAATTGCGGATCAATCTTCATTCCCGCCGACAGCACCAACACGTCGACCGGTTTCTCTTCGGCGTTCATCACCGTTCCCGCCGCCACCAGCATTCCTGCAGCCAGCGCTCCGGCAATTTTCATGGGAATCGTCATAGATCGTCTCCTCCAGTCAGCTATTTATTCCATTTGTGACATTCGAGCGTGCGCCACGACAAATCCCCTTCCGTCAAAACAAGTTTGCCGGCGGAGTCATGTGTGAACAGCCCCGCCGATCCGCCGTCGATCTCGATGGCTGCACCCCCCCAGATGACGACTCCTCGCAAAGGCCGTTCATCAGCGGACACGACCACGAGAGAATCGTCCGAGTCGCCGCGGTACAGCCGCCACAGAATGTTGTCGCCGTGGACGCGCAGCGTCTTTTCTCCCTCCTGCGCAAGCTGGTCGACGAGTCGTTGCCCCGGATCGAGGTCGGTGAGGAACACCGTGTTGCCGCCGGGGCTTGCGACGCCATGGACCTCCCCCTCGCATGAACGCAGCGCGCGGGGAAGATCGGTCGGAAGCTGGCGACAGACCTCGAGCTGCTGCGGACGGAACGGCGGCATGGCGCATTCGACGTCGAGTCCCCGCAGATACTGCTCGGCGGTCATTTCCGGCATGTCGAGCAGACGGGCGAAGTCGGCGGTCAGTGATGTGCCGTCCTCGTCGAACGCCACTGGCGTCCCCACGAACACAAGCCGCCCGCCCGACCGGGCGAACGCCACGCAGGCGTCGAACGCCTTCCGCGGCATGGCCAAGGCGTACGGCACGATCAGCGTCCGATACGCGCCGAGACGGTTGACCAGACGCCCACCCTCGATCCGGCTTTCCGCCAGAAGTCGGCTGTCGACGAAGTCCGCCGCGATGCCGCGTTTGATAAACAGCTCGCTCGTGTTTAAGCAAAACGCCTTTTGCACATTGGCAAGTCCTGCCCGGTTCCAGCCGCAGACGCCCTCCCATCCATGCCAGACCGCCACGTCGACGACTGGTTTCCTCCTGCCGATCGCAAGTTGCAGTTTCCGGTGTGCCTGCATGCGCTTCACAGTCTCGGGCCACGTGTAGTGCCCCTCCTGCATGATGCAGTCGCTGTCGGAGCCGAACCAGATGTTGAACCAGTCGATGTTCATGAGCGTCATCAAATTCACGTTGCGGCGGGTGTTCGCCACGGTGGGCTTGAAGTGCCACGTGTTCACGTCCGCCTCGCCTGACGGGGTCAGTCGGCCCAGCGACGACGCCAGGGTGTAGGCGTAGGCCACCGACGCCTGATCCCACCAGGAGCAGTCCGTGTAGCCGGCGTCCATGTTGTCGTTGAGACGGAAGTAGTCGACGGCTCCCGCGCGGTAGTCGTTGATCCCGCCTTCGCCCTGCCACGTGTGGTGGGTGCCATAGATCAGATCCTGTCCCCAGAGCTCCCGCGCTTTGGCGTTGAGGTTGGCCTGGGACCGCGCCAGCCCCTCGTTGAGGGTCCGGTAGTAGTCGAGGCGCGTTTTCGCCGCTTCGCCCGACATTCCCCCCGCGTCGAGGAGATGCAGCTTGTCGGAAAGCTTGTAGCCGTTGAGCTGCTCAAAGGCGGTGGCGAAGGCCGTGCCGTAGCGGTAGCTGCTCCAGTCGCCGTCGATGGCGGGCTCGTCCCAGCCGACGCCGTCGAGCGGTATCGAACGATAGCGCTCAAGGAGATCATCGAAGTAGAGCTTGAAGCCCTCGGACCAGAAGTCGGCCAGCGTGCGCGCCGAGAAGCGGACGTAGGCGAGCAACTCGCCACTTTTCACGTCAGGGAGCGTTCCCCTGAGCTCGATGGTTCTCCGATGCGACATTTGTGTCCCCTCGCGGTAGACCAACTCGCGGTGGATGTCGCCGTTGCGGTAGAAGTGCGTCTCGCGGCGGACGTCGAAGTCGAGGGTGGTTTCGCGGGTCTCGCCACCATGTTGGAGATATGCGGCCTCGACCCCGTCGAAGATCGGATCCGCGCCGACGGCGCGCGGGGCGTCGACGCGCAGCAGCCAATGTCCGTCGATGACGGGTGACGACACCCTGACCAGTTTGCAGCCCATGGCGTCGGGGTACTGACGCCCCATGTCGCCGCCCACGATCAGGTGGGGCTCGCAGTCGAGCACGGCGCGGAGGCCGCGCGCATGAGCCCGTTCGACGGCGCGGGCGACGACGGCGATAAACTCCGGCGAACGGTGGGTGAAGTTGCTGTTGCGGAGAAACAGTCGGACGATGCCGTAGCCCGATTCCGCCAAGGTGTCGACAGCCCGCTCGACATGCTCAGGATCGCGGAACATGGGCTCGTTGATCCAAATACCCATGCTCTGGTCATGGTTTCTCTTCGGACGCGGGGAGCCGACCCTGGAATCTGATATTTCTGCTCCTGTCATAGTGCTAAAGGCCTCAATTGTTAAAAAAACTAATGACTAATGACCAATGACCGCTTTTCTATGGCCGGTCCGTCCGGAACGGGACGGCAGGCAGGTCGGCTCCGTTGACGAGCGTGCACTCGGGGTTGTCCCCCCAGGCATAGCGGACCGCCACGGGCTGGGGCACCTCCGCCGCCGAGACGACGACGGTGTCTCCTTTGATCTGTGCCTGGGCCCAAACGTACTTTTTGTCGGCCCCGCAGACGGCGAATCCTTTCAGCGCGTCGCCTTTGACCTTGAGGCCGCCTTCGATATGCGTAAAACTCAACTCCGCTTTGCCATCCACCACCTGCATGCTTTTGAACACCGGGCCGGAAAACTCCACCTTCCGACCGTAGGCGATCGCCTCGGCGGCCAGCCCCAGGCGCCGTCCCACGTCCTGCTTGTTGCGCGGATGTATGTCCTTGGCGTCGCCGATGTCGATGGCGAGGGCCAGACCGACGTTGGGCAGTTTGGTCGTGGTCATGGCCTGCGCCTCGCGCAGTTCCGCCCAGGCGCTCTCTCCGGGGTTCTCGGCGCGCGCCATGAAGTTCGCCAGTTGGACGATCAGGAACGTGAAGTTCTCAACGCCGAAGCGGGTCTTCCAGTCGGTGATCAGGGTCGGCAGGAGGGTGCGGTATTGGACCGCGCGCCCTGCGTTGGACTCGCCCTGGTACCAGATGGCGCCGCCAACTCGACACACATGGTTTCGCCCGTCGCGCCCCACAGCCCCCCTTGACCGCAGGAATCGCTCACCCGGATGGCGACCACGTTTTTCCCGGCTTTGACCAGGTTACCCGGAACGCGGTACTCCCGTGGCTGGTTCCAGTACTGGACGTCATGCGTGCGGCTTTTGCCGCGGGCACCGACTTGGACGCCGTTGAACCAGGTGACGTCCACCTCGTCGATGGGGCCGGGACGCAGCATCAACTCCTTGCCCGCCCAGGCGGCGGGGACGTCTATCGTTTTGCGGAACCAGACAATCCCGTCCAGGTTCGACAGGCCGCGTTCTTCCCAGTTGCCGGGCAGACTCATGTTCTTCCAGGCGGAGTCGTCGAAGTCGGCGGCGGCGATTTTCCCCGCGCCCGCCAGGTCTTCCTCCACCGTGTAGAACGTCTCCAAGGCGGCATCGTACTCGACCATCTTCTTTTTGTAGTTGTTGATCGACTGAGTAAAGGAATCGGAGGGCGCGCGAAGCTTCTCAAGTTCGGGGTTGAACTCCGGCAGATCCTTCGTCAAGGATTCTGCGCTAACCCAGGCCTCGGCGATCGTGCCGCCCCAGGAGCTGTTGATGAGCCCGACCGGCAGTTTCACGGTTTGAAGAAGATGCCTGCCGAAGAAGAAGCCGACTGCGGAGAAGCCACCAGCCGTCTCGGGGGTGCACACCACCCATTTGCCCTCGCAGTCATCCTGTGGTGCGGGTGCGGTCTTATTGGCCACGGTGAACAACCGCATCGTCGGGAAATTCGCCGCGGCGATCTCCTCTTTGGAGTTCATGGCTCCATTGAGTGCCCATTGCATGTTTGACTGCCCGCAGCAGATCCAGTTCTCGCCGATCAGAATATCCTGCAGCGTGATGGAATTCTTCCCGGCGATGGTC
>JACQXT010000110.1 GCA_016208665.1 Chitinivibrionia bacterium
GGAGGATGCCGCACGGATGCTTCGAGAGAACTCGGAGGATTACCTGATCGATCCTCCGACGCCGACGCGCTTTGACGAGGAGGAGTGGGAGTGGTGAAGAAGACTGGAGTTCGCAGAGGCGATGTGTATCTGGTCGACCTCAGTCCTACAGTAGGCGACGAAATCAAAAAGGCTCGGCCATGCGTTGTGGTTTCGCCGGATGAACTCAACGCCTATCTAAGAACATTCATCGTGGCGCCAATGACGACCGGCGGACGGGCCTATCCCTTTCGCGTGCAATGTCGTTTTCGGGGACGTGCAGGACATGTGGTTATCGATCAAATTCGCACGGTCGATCACACACGCCTGGTTCGACGCCTCGGCCGTTTGTCTGCAAACGCCTTGGGGCAGACGCTGGACATCCTTCAGGAGATGTTCTCTCAATGATCGGCACCCAACCAAAAACCCAAACCAGGAGCAGCATATGTGGGACGTTGTCAGCATCATTGCCGCAGTAGTTGTGATCATCCTTCTGCTTCAGATTCTCGATCTTTCGGAAGCTCTCAAGGATCGCATTCGCGGCCGTGTGCCGCGCAAGGATCTTGAGGAACGCATCCGTGATCTGGAGAAACGGCTTGATGATCTTCAGAGGAGAACGTAGTAGGGGCGACCCCGAAGGACCGCCTGCACCCGGACACATGCACCAAGGAGGCGCACATGCCCGCCAAACGCGTTCTCTACATGAGCGGATCGCTTGGTCTCGGACACATTACACGCGACCTGGCTATTGCGCGAGAGCTGCGGAAGCTTCACCCGGCAATGGAACTGGCCTGGCTGGCCGGATCGCCTGCTGATCGCTTGATCAAGGAAGCCGGCGAAGAGCTTCTGCCGGAGGCAGCCGATCTTGCCGACGAAAACGCGGTTGCCGAGCAATCGGCCGACGGCGCGACGCTCAGTCTTATCAGATACGTCGGCCGCGCTCGAAAGCAGTGGGCCCAGAATGTGGAAGTCTTCCTCCGTGTCACAAGAGAGAGACCATTCGATCTCATCATCGGGGATGAGACCTACGAGGTAGTCCGAGCTTTCAAGAAGAATCCAGGACTCAAGAAGTATCCATTCGCGATGATCTATGATTTCGTGGGAGTGGACGCGATGTCCGGGAATCTCCTCGAGAGGCTCGGAGTCTACATGCTGAACCACTCCTGGGCCAAGAGCTACAAGCGTGCGCCGAGTTACGTCGACTTGTCTCTCTTTGTCGGGGAAGTCGAAGACGTTCCCGACAGGTCCTTCGGGTTCATGCTGCCGAACCGCCGCGAATGGGCAAAGCGCCGCTGCCAATTCGTGGGTCACGTCTTTCCCTTTGACCCGGCCCGATACGCCGATCGATCGGCCCTTCGGCGCCGTCTCGGGTACGGCGACGAACCTCTTGTCGTCTGCTCGATCGGCGGTACGGCGATCGGCAGGCCGCTGCTCGAGCTGTGCGCTCAAGCGTATCCGATCATTCGGGAGAAGATCCCGGATCTCAGGATGGTCCTTGTGGGAGGACCGCGGCTCTCCGGCGATTCCCTGGACGTTCCCGCCGGGGTGGAAGTCAAGGGATACGTCCCGGCCCTGTACGAGTATTTCGCGGCGAGCGACCTGTCGATCGTTCAGGGAGGCGGAACGACGACATTGGAGCTCACTGCCCTTCGCCGCCCATTCCTTTTCTTCCCTATCGAAGGCCATTGCGAACAAGAGGTCCAGGTGGCCGCTCGTCTTGCCAGGCATCAGGCGGGCATTCGCATGACTTTATCGAGGACACCGCCGGCGGCCCTCGCCGATGCGGTTGCGGCCAATATCGGCAAAACAGCAACCTGGCCGCATATCCAGGCGGACGGCGCCCGCAGGGCGGCGGAACTGATCTCTGGATTGATGGGGCGTTAACGGACGTCGCCGGGGAGAAAGAGTCGCAAAAACAGGATACACTTGACAAAAGCGACAGAAAACGTTGCCTTCATCGAGTGAATCCCGGGATTCGCTTGCGCCTTCAGAGGAATTCAGTTGCAAGTTGGACTAATAGTTGCTACTTTTATATTGAGTTGCAACCTTGATATATAATTTCTACTTTAATATTAACTTGCAACTTTCATACAGAAGGGCAGGATTCCGACGCCTGAAATGGCATGCAATGGGGGCTAACTCATGAAAAATGAGATGGATTACCGCCCTGACGGTCGATGGCAAGATCTTTGGATCGAGATCAAGTTCAAGACTCACGGTTTCCGCAACCTGCGCGCGGGCCTGCTGGAATTCGCGTACTGGCTCGCCAGCCACCCGAAGGACCGCGGATTGCTTGTGCTTGTGGATTCGCGAATCACCGAGAAGCGGCTGCAGAATGAATGGCAGCATGCAGTGCAAGCTATCCGCCCGGATGTCGTGAACCGGCTGATCCTTGCATGGGGCAAAGACGGACAGTACAAGGGTCTTCCGCAGGAGCTCGGCGACGACTTTCGCGCATGGTTGAACCAGCTCGTTTCTGAAGAGTTGCCGAGAGCGAGGTCCAGAGAGTCCTTCCACACTATCTTGCAGATTCTGTTGCATGAGTGGTTCCTCGGCAAAGAGCCGATGACCCGAACGTGGCTCGGGCGTGTGGCCGGTTGCAGTTACCCAACGGTGGCCGCGGCGCTTCAACGCCTTGAGCCTTACCTCCTGAAGCATTCAGACAGGCGGTTCGAATTGAAAGACTTCCCTCGAAAAGAGTGGACGTCGATGCTCGCAGTCTCCGACCGTGTCCGGGGGACCGTTCGCTTCGCTGTCCCCTCAGGCGAGTCACGTTCCGCCGAAGACCACATCGAGCGCCTCGAGCGCATGAGGGTGAAAAACGTCGCAATAGGAGGCGTCCTCGGCGCCAGGTATTACGACTCCGGCCTCGATCTTGTTGGCACGCCGCGGTTGGATCTATCGCTGCACAGTCCCGGCAAACAAGCTGATCTCAGCTTCATCAAGAGGCTCGATCCCGCGTTGCATCAGATACACAACAGCCTCCAGCCGATAAATGTTGCCATTCACATTATTCGTCGCACGGAAGCATTCTTCACGCCGCGCCTGGGTGGGCTGCCGTGGGCCGATCCCATTGAATGCCTTTTGGATCTTCACGAAGCGAACCTGCAACGACAGGCGAATGATCTCCTCCGCGCTCTCCAGGCCCTGCGATCGGCGGCGAAATGAAAGCGGAGTACAGGGAAGTCTCTCCAACTCAAGTCCTCGCCCAAGTCGCTGGTGCGATCCCGAACGAAGCGCGCCCGAATATTATTATCATCGGCAGCCTTGCCGCGGCCTATTGGCTACTCCGGGGCGACCGGTCCCTCGGAGTTCGAACCAAGGACGTCGATTGTGTACTGTCCCCGCGTCGCATGGCTGTGGAGAAGGGGCGTGCAGTCGCGGAGCGGCTCCTGGCCGCCGACTGGCGGCCGATGCGCGAGGGCAAGTTCGGAAAGCCGGGCAATAGCGAAACGCCCGAAAGCGAGCTCCCCGCCGTCCGTCTTTTCCCGCCGGGCGGGAGAGATTGGTTTCTTGAGCTTCTGACCGAACCTGATACCCAGGATCAGACCTCTCGCAGTTGGACGCGCTTACCGCTATCCTCGGGCGAGCACTACGGTATTCCCAGCCTCTCGTTCATCTCTCTCGCCATCTTCGAAGCGGAGATGACTGAGTTCAAGATCCGCTGCGCTCGCCCTGAAATGATGGCGCTTGCCAATCTGCTGGAACATCCTCGAGTCAAGGACGACCTCATCGAGGACACGGATATCAAGCGCAGCAACAAAGACCTTGGACGTGTGCTCGCCATCGCAGCGCTCACGCCGATAATTACGCTGGAAACGTGGCGCAAGCCGCCGAGACATGTGCGAACAGCCTCCTCTCCGGCCGAAACGTCCATGCAGAACAACTCAATACTATCGGCGAAAGACTCCTGGTTTTCGCTATCGAGCCGTTGGAACAAAAGGCTATGCCATGATCGCCACGATTTCGGAATATTGTTGTCTCTTCAATCATGGCGCAGGGTTGGGAAAACCCGGCGCCAAACATCCGGAGGCGAGTAGCAATGAGCGCTTTCTTTCTTACGCTGGCGTTTTTGAGCGTCGCATGGGGAATTGTATCGATGATTGCGGTGGTTTCTTTTCTCTCCAGCCGCGGCGTCAAGATCAACTATTTCCTTATCAGAATATTGATCTTCAGGTACGTCAACGAGTATCACAAGCTCACGAAGCAGGAGCGCGGCAAGCCGGGGCGGTGGTATTATTCGTATATCATATCAATGAACACGGCCCTGGTGTGCGCAATTATCGGGCTTCTGCTCAGGTGACGCAGACCCGAATGCACAGGTGATCAGCCATGACTCCCGAACAAGTCGCCCTTGCGTTCGTCGAAGCGGTCAATGCCAAGCGGCTGGACGGCCTCGCGGCATTGATGGCGGAGCATCATGTCTTCATCGATTCGGACGGCTCGGAGATAACCGGCCGCCGGGAAATGCATGAGGCATGGCGCAACTACTTCAGCCTCGTTCCTGATTACACGATTCATGTGCGGGAGATTTTTTCCCGGGACCGCACGGTGGTGCTCGCCGGCACGGCCGAGGGGACATTCGCCGGGCGCGGCTCCGCTGAAGCCGCGTTAGCCGGGGGAGACGCTCTCCTCCCGGACAATCATTGGTCCGTTCCGGCCGCGTGGAGAGTAGTGATCGAGGGCGACCGCGTCGCCGTGTGGCAGCTCTACGTGAATCCCGACCCGATGCGGCGGATTATAGACAGAATGAATACTCGCTGAACCGCGGGCGCCGCTCCGCGGAGGCGGGAGCTTGCGCCAAATGATGCCGGCACCGCTCCGCGCGGCGGAGACACGCGTAAGCGCCGGCAATATCGACAGGGAGGTCTCAACCCATGAACATTCTCCACGCCATCGGAAACACATCGCTCGTCCGCCTCCGCAATGTCGTTCCGCCAGGTTGCGCGGCAGTCTATGCGAAGCTCGAGTGGGAGAATCCCACGGGCAGCATGAAAGACCGGATGGCTCGCGCGGTGATTTCGAGGGCGGAGGAGGACGGCCGCTTGAAACCGGGAGACACGGTCGTCGAGTACACGGGCGGCAGCACGGGAGCGTCGCTTGCGCTGGTCTGCGCCGCCAAGGGGTACCGCATCCACATCGTCAGTTCCGACGCGTTCAGCCGGGAGAAGCTGGACCATATGGCTGCGCTGGGCGCGGAGCTCACACTCGTTCCGAGCGAGGGAGGCCTCACCACCAAGAAGCTCATCCTCGACATGATCGAAACCGCCCGCGAGTTGAGCAAGGAGCCCCGCACCTACTGGACCGACCAGCTCAACAACCATGACAGCATCGCGGGCTACCACGTGCTCGGCGAAGAGATATGGGCGCAAACGAACGGACGGATCGACGCCTTCGTTCACTGCGTTGGCACGGCGGCTTCGCTTCGCGGAGTCGCAACGGTGCTGAAGCAACGAGATCCGCGTATCTCGATCGCCGCCGTCGAACCCGCGGAGTCTTCGGTTTTGCTCGGCGGCTCCCCGGGTCCGCACAAGATCGAGGGAGTTGGAATCGGCTATACTCCCCCGCTCTGGGAACCGGCTCTCGTGGACGACATCCTGCCGGTCGCAACGAACGAAGCGAAAGACATGGCGAGGCGACTCGCGCGGGAGGAGGCCCTCTTCGCGGGTACGTCCTCAGGTGCGAACGTCGCCGCCGCGATTCGAATCGCACGGCGTCTCGGGCCGGACGCCGCGGTAGTCACGCTGATGGCCGACTCGGGTCTCAAGTACGTGAGCACGGACGTGTACCGGAGGACGTAGACCGCGGATTCGGCCGCGGGATACATATATTCAAGCAAAAAGAAGATCGGCCCCATGACGGCCATGACAAACTATGATATAATCAATCTTATTCCCCGCCCAAGGATTCGCAGACTTCGAAACAAGGAGCTATGTCATGAGAGACCAGACCTTATCAGTATTTGGTATCATGGCCCCAGCGAAGTTCCGGCCGTCAGGGCCCGGCCAGCAGGCACTCCGCAATTCAAGCATCAGGATTTTCCCTTTCATTCTTTCGCTTCTCGTCATCTCCCTCGGCGCCGCGGCCACAGTCAATGCCGAGTGGGATGAGAACGGCAACCTCGCCACTATCTCGAACGACCACCGCACCGAACCAAGAATCCTCCTGGCCGATGACGGCAATCTGATCGTGGTCTGGCAGGACAAGCGAGCGGGCAATTTCGACATCTATGCAAACAAGATCGACGTGCACGGCAACCGCCTGTGGGGATCGGCGGGAGTGGCCATTTGCACGGATGTGAGCAGCATCCAGCGTAATGCCAAGCTGGTTTCGGACGGCGACGGAGGCGCAATCATCGCATGGGAAGATTATCGCCAGAACATGTCAATCTATGCCCAGCGCGTCGATTCGGACGGCACGGTGCGTTGGACCGCCGATGGCGTGGGAATTTGCACTAACGGGGCGGTGCAGGAAGCGCCTTCGCTGACCCCGGACGGCAGCGGCGGCGCCATCATTGCCTGGCATGATCTGCGCGCCGGCAGCATGGAACATGACATATACGCCCAGCGAGTCAACGCCTACGGCACTGTGCAGTGGACGGCCGACGGCGTGGTCGTCTGCAATACGAGCGGCATGCAATTCGGGCCGCAGGTAGCCACGGATGACAATGGAGGCGCATTCATCACGTGGGATGACTATAGCCTTGGCGCCCCGCAGATTTTTGCCCAACGAATGAACTCCTCCGGGGTCGGCCAATGGGCGGCGAACGGAATTCAGATTGCCTCTTCGGCCTTCAGCCAGTTCGACCAGGTAATCGTCCCGGACGAATTGGGAGGCGCGATCGTTGCATTCTCGGAGTATGCGGCCTCGAATTACGATCTCTATGCTTGCAAGATTTCCTCCGCGGGCGGCACCGTGTGGCTGCACTCCATATGCGCCGCATCCGGCGATCAGCAATACCCGGAGATCGCTTCCGACGGTTACGCGGGGGCCGTCATTGCGTGGAGCGACAACCGAAACAGCGACGGCTGGAACAATATCTACGCCCAGCGGGTCGACTACGCCGGCTCGACGAAGTGGACCGCAAACGGCGTCTCGGTATGCGCCGCCATCGGCGCACAGACTTCGCCGCGGATCGCGGAAGACGGATCGGGCGGCGCCTTCATCGCGTGGACCGACGGCCGCGTGCTCAAAACGGACGTGTACGCTCAGAAGCTCGACGCATCGGGCGTTCCCAAATGGCAATCGGACGGCGTAGCGGCGGGCGCGACCGACCGCCAGCAGGAAAAGCCGGCGATAGCGCCGGACGGGCAGGGCGGAGCCGTCGCCGTGTGGCAGGATTTTCGCGACGGCGCTTTTTACGACGTTTATGCGCAGCGCGTGGAACGGAACGGTTATTGGGGTTACCCCTCTCCTTCGATAAGCGATGTCCGCGACATTCCGGGCGACGAGGGTGGACTCGTGAACCTCGCCTGGGATGCAAGCCGTCTCGACCCGTGGCCAAACGAATCGATCACCGAATACTCGATCTGGCGCGCCATCAGCCACGCGGAAGCAGCCGCGATGGCCGCCCGCGGCATCCCGCTCGTCGCCGGCGGCGCTTCGATGCCGTGCGCGCTTCAGGAACCGTTGACGAGAATCGAGACGGTGGGATCTCAAACGTTCTACTGGAAGTTCGTAACAACGGCGCCGGCTTACTATCTCGAATCATACGCCGAAGACGTTCCGACTGCATTCGACTCGACAGCCGTCTCCCCGGAAGACCACTATTTCCAGGTGATCGCCCACACGAGCACGCCGACGATCTTCTGGGTATCCGAGCCTGACAGCGGCTATTCCGTCGACAATCTCGCCCCGACCGCGCCGGCAATGCTCATGGGTCTGCAAAGCATCGCGCCGGAGGGACTCGAGTTGATATGGAACGCGAACGCCGCACCGGATATCGGCGGGTACCGCGTCTATCGCGGTACGAGCGAGGATTTCGTCCCCGGTCCGGGAAATCTGATCGCTTCCCCCGCGGACACGACCGCGTTCGACGACGAATGGCGGTGGGACGGCGGATACTACTACAAGGCTTCTGCCGTTGACGTCCACGGCAACGAGAGCGGATATGCCGTACTCGTCCCTGCCGAGGTCACGGGCATAACCGCTTCCGGCGCGCCGCCGGCAACGCATCTCATGCAAAACTATCCCAACCCGTTCAAGCCGTCGACGACCATTTCCTTCGGTTTGAATGAAACGGGAAACGCGGCGCTCGAGATCTATGATGTATCGGGGCGGCTGGTGCGTGTGCTTGTCGACCGCATGCTCGATGCCGGAAATCATCGGGAGACGTGGGACGGCAGGGATGCTTCAGGCGGAAAAGCGGCGAGCGGCGTGTACTTCTACCGCTTGAAAACCGAACGCTTCGAGAAGACGCGAAAGATGATATTGTTGAGATAAGGATCCATGGCGTGTCGAGCGCGGGCGGGGGATGGGGATCGACGGCGACTCCGCAGCGTGCCGGCCGGACATGCTTGAGGATTGGGATCGAATTATCACGCAGGCCGCGAGGACCAGCCGGCGGTCCCCATGCCCCGCCCGCTCGCCCTCCGCCTCCCTCCGCTCACCACTTGATAACAACCTTCGGGTGCGCGAGTATCCGTTTCTCGAAATCCGCCGGCTCGTAGTCGTCGATATGCACGATCGTGTCCTTGCCCTTGTTGAGGATCACGTTGAAGATCTTTTCCTGGATGTGGTTCTCCTTCGATTCGAGAAGGTTCCGCGTGAGGTCCCAGGTCTGGAAGATCCGCCTGCCGATGACGCTGTGCATGTCGATGCCGCGCACGATGACGCGCGAGAGATCCTCGATCTTGAAATCCCCGGTCTTCATGCCGAAGAGAATCACCTTGCCGCCGCGGCGCACGGACTGGAGGGCGTTGTTGACGGACGAGTTGAACCCCGACATCTCGATCGCGACGTCGACGCCGCCTCCGCCGAACGACCACACCCGATCGACGACTGCGGGATCGCTCTTCCATGTTTCCTTTCCCGGCTTGAAACGCACCATGGCGTCCACGCCGAGCTTCTCCGCGAGGTCCGCGTTCTGCTCGTTGGGTTCGATGCCGATGATTTTGGACGCGCCGAGGGCCCGCGCCACAAGAATCGTGAAGAGTCCGATGGTGCCGCATCCGAAGATGGCGACGCTCTTGCCGCCGAGGTCCACTTTGGTGCATGAGTGAACGGCGTTTCCGAACGGCTCCTGGATGGCGCCGACCATTTTCCTGCGGCGAAGCAGCCGTCGCGCGAGATGCCGATGATCTTCTCGTCGGCGCACACGTGCGTGTCGCCGATCAGGCACTGGCGGCACTTGCCGCAGATGATGTGCGACTCCGTGGAAACGATTTCCTTTGCCTTGTAGCCGTAGTGGCCCCTCGCGACCGATCCGGCTTCGACCACTTCCCCCAGGAGCTCGTGTCCGATGATGCGCGCGGTCTTCTTTTCCGTCTTGAGCGAATTGTAGATCATTCCCTTGAACGATTGCCGGAACCAGATGCCGCGATCCGAGCCGCAGAATCCCGAGTAGATCACCTTGATCAGCGCCTTGTCCGCGTCGAGCGGTTCCTTGCGCTCGTCAAGAACCGGCTTCGGCATGCGCACCTTGCGGAGCCCTTTGGTCTTTTCCCAGACGTCCTTGCCTTTGTCGAACACCAGCGCCCACATCTCGTCCTTCATAGTCGCACCCTTTCTTCTTGTTTGCCGCCGCTCTTCCCAACCGCTGAGCCGAAGAGCGTGCCGCCCTTCGCCCGGTCGATGCGCACTCGCACCATGTCTCCTCTCGCATATCCGTCATTCTGAAAAACCGTAGTCTTGAACGTGTCGGTCCGTCCGGTCAGGCAGCCCGGATATTTCGGCAGCGCGCCCTCCGCGAGGACGTCGAACACCTGTCCGACGAGCCGCTTGTTTATTTCGCCTGTGATCTTCTTCTGCAGCTCCACCAACAGGACGATCCGCTCGGTCTTTTTCTCCGCGGGGACGTCGTCCTTGAAATGCTTTGCCGCGTATGTGCCTTTTCGCTCGGAGTATTTGAAAATGAACGCGGCGTCGAATGCGATCTCCTCCATCGCCTTGAACGTGTCCTCGAACTCCGCGTCCGTTTCGCCGGGGAACCCGACGATGGCGTCGGTCGTGAGCGCGATGCCGGGAATGCGGCTCCGCATCTTCGCGGCGAGGTCCTTGAACTCCTCAATTGTATACGTGCGTTTCATGAGATCGAGCACGCGGTTGTTTCCGGCCTGGAGCGGCAGGTGAACGTGCTTGCACATCTTGGGATGCCCTGCCACGAGATCCAGCAGGTCGTCCGGAAAATCCTTCGGGTGCGGCGCCGTGAAGCGCACGCGCTCGATGCCGTCGATATCGGCGACCATCCGCGCGAGGTCCGCGAAGCCGCACTCGCCGTGGCGGTAGGAGTTCACGTTCTGGCCGAGGAGGAACGCCTGCTTGTACCCTTCCGCTGCGAGGACGCGCGCCTCTTCTACGATGCCGTGGGGATCGCGGCTCCGTTCGCGCCCCCGCGCGAGCGGGACGACGCAGAACGAGCACATGTTGTCGCACCCGCGCATGACGGCGATCCACGCGTTCACGCCCGAGCTCCTGAGCGGATTGACGCCGCCGTACGTCTCGGTTCTCGATAGTTTGAGCGCGGCGCCTTTGGCGGCTCCGGCGCGCGCGGCTTCTATCATGGCGGGGAGCTGCCGGTAACTGTCGGGGCCGGCGATGAAATCGATCTCGTGATGCGCATCGAGAAGCTCTTCCCGCAGGTTCTGCGCCATGCAGCCGAGAATGCCCACGGTGAAACCGCGCCGGCGCGCGGCTTTGATCTTCTTGAGCTCCTGCAAGCGGCCGTAGATCCTGAGGTGCGCGTTCTCGCGGACGGCGCACGTGTTGAGGAGCACGACGTCCGCATTGTCCGCGGTCTTTGTGAGCGCAAAGCCGTTCCCCGAGAGAATCGAGCCCACGAGCTCGGAGTCGTACTCGTTCATCTGGCAGCCGTAGGTTTCTATGTAGATGTTGAGAGTCATGGTTTGTTGATCGCTTCGGCGGCGGATTCCGCGCCGCGCTCTATGTCAACGAGATCCCCCGCCGCGCGTTCTATTTTGATTAAATCCCCCGCCGCGAGAAGCGCATTCGCCGGGCCGCTCCGCACGCATTCCCGTATCGCGACGTCGCCGAAACGGTTCGAGAGGCCGCCTGCGTGCTTGGCGCCCACTTTCACATAGTTGTCCGTGAATCCGACAAAATACCCGCTCGTCTCGCGCTCCTCGAAGAGGACGCGCACGTTCGTGCCGATGCATCGGGAGTAGTACGCTTCCTTTTTCTCCTCCCCGAGTTCGTGCATGCGCTCGCTCCGCTCGGCGATCGCTGCGGCGGGCACCTTGTTCTTCATGAGATACGCGGCGGTGCCTTTGCGCGCGGAGAAGCTGAACACGTGTATGTGCGTGAACGGAATCCGCGAGACCAGCTCGTACGTCCGCTCGAACGCCTCATCGTCCTCGCCGGGGAATCCCACCATCACGTCGGTCCCCATACCCGCCCCGGGAACGCGCCCGAGAAAGAGCTCGACGAAATCCTCGAACTCGCGCGCCGTATACCGGCGGCGCATCGCTTCGAGCACGCCGTCGTCCCCGCTCTGGAGCGAGATGTGGAGGTACGGACAGAGTTTGGGGCCGCCGCGCCCCACATCGTACTCCTCGGGCGCTCCGCCGCTCATATAATCGAACAACCTCTCGTCGATCGTCGTCGGCTCGATCGAACTCATGCGTATCCGCTCCAATCCCTCGATGCGCGACTGCGCCTCTATCAATTCTACGAGGCCCTTGTCCCGGTCGCGGTACGTCCCGAGGTTGATGCCGGTGAGAATGATCTCCCGGTGCCCCTCGGCGACGAGCGCGCGCGTCTCGCGCAGGATATCGTCGAAATCCCTGCTTCTCGCCGGTCCGCGGCTCGTCGGGATAATGCAGAACGAACAGACGAAATCGCACCCTTCCTGGATCTTTATGTTCGCCCTCGTGTGCGACGGGTAGTACCCCGTTCCCGCCACCGAGAAGCCGTCCCGCGGCATCCGCCGCGTCACGACGACCGCTTCGGGCAGCTTCGCCGGCTCCGGGATGATGCTCGCGAGATCCATCTTGTCGGCGGTGCCGATGATATAGTCGATGCCCTCGATCGCGCGCAGCACTTCCGTATCGGTCTGCGCGTAACACCCGACCGCCGCGATGCACGCGTCGGGATTGGCGCGGAGAATCGAACGGATTCTTCGCCGGCACTTGGACGCGGCTTGCGACGTCAGGGCGCACGTGTTCACCACGCACAGGTCGGCCTGAGCGCTGTTCTCCGCGACCGCGTAGCCCTTTTCCATGAAGGAACGGTGGAGATGCGCGGTCTCGGCCTGGTTGAGGCGGCAGCCGAGGGTTTCGAACGCAACGGTGTAGTGCATTTCGAGCGTAACTATAGCAAATCCGGAAGGAAAATGATAGCGGCGACGTGAGCGATCTACCTGAGCAACAGCATCTTGCGCGCGAGTATCCGCCCCTCCGCTTCGAAGCGGTAGAAATAGATACCCGAGCCAGCGGGCCTTCCGCGGCGGTCCGTTCCGTCCCACTCTTCCCGCCAAATCCCGGGTTCATATATCCTATCGCGCACAATCGCGACTAGCCCGCCCTGAATATCATAGATGCCCAGAATGACTCGGCTCCGCCGCGACAGGGAGAACTCTATGGAGGTGTTCTTCCTGAACGGATTCGGGCAGTTCTGGCGAAGCGCGAGCGGAGGAACCGGCATCGTTGCTTCGACGGCATCGGAGACGACTTCCGAGGAATCGGCGCGAAGGAGCGCGAGCACGTATTCGTATGTTTTCCCCGGGTGCGCGCCGGCATCGAGATAGCGCCGAACGGAAGGATCGAGCAGGCGATCCCCGGTTGCCGTTATCTCCGTCTGGGTTCCCGATTCCCTGCGGCGGACTGCGATCCCGGCCATTTCCACATTCGAAAAGAAATCCCACTCGAGCGCCACGCCGTCCGGACCGCCCTCCGCCGAGAAGCTCCGCACCGCGAGCGTTCCGGGAAGAAACCACCGCGCAAAATAATTGGACGGCTTCGAACCTGCAGAGAGAAATTCTCCGCCTACGAACAGTTCGTACTCCCTCGCCTCCAGCGCCCGTCCGGGC
>JACQXT010000111.1 GCA_016208665.1 Chitinivibrionia bacterium
ATGTGCATTCCTGTGTGGGGCGTCGTCGGAAAAAGAATTTCAGGAGGGCTTGCCGTATCATGTTTTCCCCATTTATGAATCTCCCGCATGCGATCCGCATGGTGTTTACGGCGCTGTTTTTCTCCGCCGTTTTGGGTGGAGAATCCGTCGCCGGAGCGGAAGCAAAGACGAGCGCAAGGGATTTCGGTTGCATTCCCGCGCAACCAGCTGTTTTCGTGGATGGCGCGAAGGGCGCGACGGCTGAGACGTCGCATAAGGATTTTCTAACGGGCGGCCCCCAGGAGCCTGGCTGTTTGTTCGCCTACAACGGCTATTTTTATTTCATCAGCAACAAGAAGCCCGCCAGCGTGCTTCCCAGTCAATGCGACACTATCACCTTCAGCGTCAAAAAGGGGAAGGTCAACTCGTCCGGGACGATCGAGGACATGGGGGATGCGGCTTCGTTCACGGTGTATGGCTATGTGAACGAAACGGCACTGTCCGCCGTCGAGTTCCAAGGCAAGGTCTACCTTTTCTACGTCGGCAAGAAGAACCTGATTCAGTATGTCACGTCCAGCGATCCAGACAAGGGCTGGGAGACCAGTGGGGGCGAAGGCTTTTATACGAAATTGGAAGCCTCCACGTACCGTGATTGGGAAAAGACGGAGACCGCGGCCGCGATATTCTTCCATGTGAACGTGAAGGCGGTCGTGGTGGGGAACGCCCTGTATCTTGTCTATTACGCGTTGGGCGATTCCGGCGGGAAAAAACCAGATCAAGACAGGGATGGCGGCGTGTATTTCGCCACATACGACGCCCCCTACAAGACCTCGCGCACCCGGATTCCGACTGAGAAGTTGACAACCTATCTGCCCACCTCATTTTTCTTCGCCACTCCCTACTACAAAGGAGAGAAGAACACCCCCATGATGTGCGTCGGCATCTCCCATCCGAAACACAGCTCGGACAAGCAGTATGGGGACATTTCCGTCTGGACGATCGACGAGGCCGGCACCTGCAAGCCCTCGGCCACGCTGAACGCCCAGTACATCAAGAAACAGAATAGCGTCGAGGGAGTCGTCGCCACGCTGAAGGACGGCCTGCAGTACCGAGAGACCCTTCACGTCTTTGGCTACAAGGACGCCTACACCACGGCGATCGCGCACTATCAATTCGACTTGAGCTCGGGTGACGGCAAAGGGTGGGAGGATTTGAGCGTCGCCACGCAGTGGAATCAAGGCGACGCGTACTGCGCGCCGATCAGCGCGGCCACTATGTTGGTCGCGAAGGACGATGATTCATTTCGACAGTACATGCTTCTGTTGCACTACAGCTACTGGTCCTGGTTCCAGAATTTCTCCGTCGTCACCTCGTTCGAGTCCGACCGAAGGAGTCCCAGAAAGTCGAATGCCAGATTGAATACAACAGCTCGGCCTCGCTTTCGCTTTCCTACAAGGGGGAGGTCGTCCAGCTCGGCGGATGTGTCAAAGAGGCGCTGACGTGGGGCGGCAAGCAGACGTACCGGAGCACGGCGACGCTGGAGCTGGAAATGACCAATGTGGGCGACAACGAAAATGGTGGAAATGGCTGGCTGATCGTCTCCAAGCCCGTGCTGCGGAACTATATCTACAGATGGAGTTCGCAGGACGGATCAAAAGAGTTCGGCACCATCAACGACATACAGGTGTGCGACGTCGTCGTCACGTACGAGGCGTATACCCTGGACGCCCCGCCGACGGGGATGAAGGCGCGGAACGCCAGCTCCGACTTGGTGTATTGGCAGAGCGTCGAGAAGCAGCAGTACGACAACATCACGCTGAACGAGCTGGGGGCGCTCAAGGCGGGGTACGGGGCGACCAGCAAGTCGTCGCTCGAACTGGAGCAGAGCTCCCTCGAGAGCAACTCGACGCAAGCGACCTTGACCTTGTCTGGCGGGCTCAGCATCCAGAAGCTGTACAACATGGAGATCAAGGGCGATTTCAGCCTGAAAATGAGCACCACGGGGGAGAGCGGCACCTATTACAAATCCATCTCCGTCAGACCTCTGTGGTATGTGCCGCAGAGTGACGCCAAGCTGTCCAATTACGGTGTCAAACCGTTCTGGATATCGAGCGAGTTCGCCAGCAGCGACGCCATGCCCTGGTGCATTTCGTGGAAAGCCTTCGATCTCGAGACCGCCGCCTACAATCCCACATCGCAGACCAGCGATGTGAACGGCGACATGAAGAGCGATCTGCTGCTGACGTCCTCCGACGGCTCGACGCTGAGCGTGGTCAGCCTGGCGGGGAACAAGGCGCGGAGTCAGGACGTCGATTTCTCCTCGATGGGGCTCCGGTCTCTGGGCGTCGCCGCCAGGGGCGAGGGCAACAAAGCCTGCGTTTGGTTCTATAGCGACTTGATCGGCAAAATGGTCGTCGGTTTCTTCGACAACGCCAATGATCCGTTTTTCATTCCTGTCGAGAATTCCGCGCTCTCGGAGACGCTGCGGGTGTTGGACATCGCCAATTATGGCGCCGATGCCCGGCCGGAGATCCTGGTGGGAGACTCCGCCACCGGGGCGTTATCCATATGGCATCTCTCCAACTCCGCCGACGGCGTCACGATCTCGGTCTCCGAGATCTCCCCCCTTGACATTGGGGAGCCGTGGGATCCCTCATGGAAATGCGAGCGAAATGTCGACCTGAACGGCGACGGCGTCAATGACATCCTGTTCTACGATGACGCCTCATCCCACGTGCGGACTGTTCTCGTCAGCGAGTCGCAGGTTGTGCGGACGGAGCTGCTGACGCTGGAAAGCGGCTGCCGATTCCTGGCCTGCGGTGATTTCAACGGCGACCGTCGAAGCGATCTGCTGCTCGCCGATGTGAAAGACCGGTTGAACGTCAGTCTGATGGATGAGACCGGAACCGCGGGTGGCGTCATGCTGGTCGTGTCCGCCCCCAAGATAAGCGGCTGCGAGGTGCTTGCCTGTGGTGACTACGATGGCGACGGCTACAGCGATGTGGCGTTGCGCAAAACCGCCAGCACGGGAACCGCGCTGCGGCTGATTTTCTGTTTTATCAAGCCGACGGCAGACGGTGCGAATATCAAAGTCGTGAAAAAAAGCAATGTGACGCTGAAAAACTACAACGCCCCGGCCGGGAAGGGCGAAACGTATAGCGAGAGGTGAGGAGATGATGAATCTGATCGATCCGCGGGAGAAGAGGTATTTCGGGTTTGTGCTGGCGATTTCCATCCTGGCGTGGTGTGTCTGCTCGGCGACGATTTTCTTGATGTTCTACGCTGTCGTCATTGGGTTATTCATCTGGATGGCGAACGGGTTGCTGGTGGCGCAGCTCAAGTCGAACGCCGTCAAGGTCGACGCGGAGCAGATGCCGCAACTCGCCTCGGTCTTCGCCCGTTTGTGCGGAAAGCTGGAAGTCTCCGAGGTCCCTGAGTTGTACATCCTGCAGTCGGAGGGATTTCTCAACGCGTTGGGAAAGTCGAGGGACGCAACGGAGTGGATTGGATGGAGACGGAGTGACGGTCTGACGGCGAATGTCGCCATGCCGAATCATTTTCCGCCTCCTTGCGGTACATACAGGCGGTAGGGGCCGATCTCGCGGTGCAGTTTGCAGCTTTCCTCCACGGCCGTGTTGACCTGCTGCGGCAGATCGCTGCCGCCGATGCCGTCGGCGCGCGGGACGCGGATGACGACCAGCGAGAAAAAGCCGTCACGGATGCGTTGCGTCAGTGATGACGTGTCGAGTTTGCCCCGCCTCGCCAGCCAGCCATATTGGAACGGTTGGAGTTGGATTTGTCTTCCCGCGGCAAGCACATAGCCGACGTCGTCCGCCAATACGGGGCCTGACGCCCCTCTGATCTCCTCGACCAGCAATCGGCCGATCTCGCGGTCGGACTCGTTGGGGGTCAGCACGGTCTGTCCGGCGGGCACTTCCTGTCCGTAGGTCGCCGTGAAAACCGCCTGTGGCGCGAGCGGTATGTACAACGCGAGTTGCGCGGTGAGGCACCAGACGAGCGTCTGGGTGCGTTTGCGTCCCGGAAAAAGCATGGCGACTGGCCCGGCAAGCAGAACCGCCGCCGCCAGTGGGGCGAGATAGTAGTGGGCGTCCGCCCCCACTTTCGCGGATGCCGCGAGGGACAGCGCGGTGAAAAGCGCGAACCACTAGCGTGGCGAGTTCTTGTCTACCGTCCATAAGCCGAAGAGAAGGATGAGGAAGGCGAATGGATGTCGTCCCGCCGCCGTCAGGGCGAGATGCAGCATCGACCCGAACGAGTGGCCGATGGCGTTCATCTTTCCGAAATGGGATATGACTGCGGTGTTCCCCGACACGATGAGCCATACGGCGGTGGAGACAAGTGGAAGCGCCAGCCCCACGGTGAACACCCCAAGCGGTCTCCAGCCTTTGCGGAAACCAACCACTGCCCCGGCGAGCAGGGCCGCGATGAACAATGGCTTGATCAGCACCGTCACGGCGGC
>JACQXT010000112.1:0-9877 GCA_016208665.1 Chitinivibrionia bacterium
CACCGCGGCCTGCGCGGGCTGGAGCGCGTTGGGCATCCATGGGTCCATGTATGTATCCGAGATGGGGGGCAGGTCGACGAGCTGGATATGTATATCCTGGTGGACGAGCATCCCCGGCAGGGGCGCCTGTGTCGTGTGGGGATACGGCCCCGCCTCGGCGTGCGAACCGGTAAGCCGCGCGTGAAGACTCGACTTGCCCGCATTGGGCGGGCCGATGAGCACCGCCTGCGCCGCCCCCTCGGGTCGAACCGCGTACACGGGCCCTTTGCGGGCGCTCCCCTTGCGAGGAGTTTCGAGATCCTCGCTGAGCTCCTTGATGCGCGTCTTGATATCCGCCTGGAGGTGCTCGGTGCCCTTGTGCTTCGGGATGGTTCGCAGCATCTCCTTCAAGCATGCGAGCCGCTCCGCGGGCTCCTTCGCCTGTTGGTACGCAATTTTTGCCTTCTTATATTCGGGCGTAACGTTCGTCGGCATGCGTGCACCCCTTCAGAGCGGAAACGGCGGCGCCTGCGAATCGTCCTGCGATCCCCCGGAAATATCCGGGCGGTCCCGGATAATACTACCATATCTCCGTGCAGGACGTATATTTCGGATAACCGCCGGGGGGCTATTCTGTGCTATACTCCCCGAGGCCGGGCACAGGCCGATGGAACCCCATAGAAACCATGCTGACCATAGAGATTCCCGGTTACAAGACGCTGCAACTCGACTACCTCGTGCTGGATTACAACGGCACGCTGGCTGTCGACGGCGTTCCTATTCCGGGGGTGGCGGAGCGCCTGAGAGAAATCGCGCGCACGCTCGACATCCACGTGCTCACGGCCGACACCTTTGGAATGGCGAAGCGGGAGACCGGTTCATGGCCCGTCGCCCTGTCCATCCTCGGCGAGGAGAATCAGGACGAGCGCAAAGCCGGTGTCGTTGCGAAGCTCGGGGCTCAGCGCTGCGCCGCCATCGGGAACGGACGAAACGACCGCCTCATGTTGGAGACGGCGGAGCTGGGCATTGCGGTGATCCAGGCGGAAGGAGCGGCGCGCCACGCCGTTTCGGCAGCGGATCTGGTCTTCAACAACATCAACGACGCCCTCGATGCCCTCCTGAATCCCCGCAGGCTGATCGCTTCACTCCGGAGGTGAGTCGTGGTAGACTCGGCGTTCATATCTCATTTGGCGGCGACACCAGGGGATTGAATATCAAAGGAGCGTGATCCATGAGATACCTTGCCGCACCGCTCGCGTTGGCTCTCTGTGTCATGATGCTTTCCCCGCCGGGCGCTCCGGCGCAAGACACACTGCCGCTGTGGCCTGAAATCGAACCGTTCAAGACCGGTTATCTGAAAGTATCGGACCTGCACGAACTCTATTACGAACTCTGCGGCAATCCGGACGGCAAGCCCGTATTCATGCTGCACGGCGGTCCCGGCGGCAGCTCGTCGCCGTACATGAGACGCCTGTGCAATCCCGAGAAATTCTTGATCGTCCTCTACGACCAGCGCGGCTCGGGCAAGTCGAAACCGTACGCCGAAACCCGCGAAAACACGACCCCGCTTCTGGTGGAGGACATCGAAGCGCTCCGGACGCATCTCGGGCTCGATTCCCTCATCGTGTTCGGCGGATCGTGGGGAGCGACCCTCGGGCTTGCGTACGCGGAAGCGCATCCGGAGCACGTGAGCGGCCTGGTGCTCCGCGGCGTCTTCACCGCGACAAAGGAAGAGATCGACCATTTCTACCACGGCGGCGTTAAGCCGTTCTTCCCGGAAACGTACGAGAAATTCGTCTCCGCGCTTCCCGAGCCGCAGGTGACGGCGATGCCCGAGTATCTCTTCGGCATGATCGAGAAGGGAGATTCGGCCGCGGTCGCGCAATACACGAGGGCGTGGGCGGAGTATGAAATCAAGCTCTCCGGCCTGAACGTCTCCGACGACCAGCTTCGGCAAATCATGAGCAATTTCAATCCGGTTGCATTCGGCGTTCTCGAGAACTACTACATGGCCAACAAGTGTTTTCTCGAAGAAGGACAGTTGTTGCGCGACGCGGCCAGGATCAAGCATATACCAACGGTGATCGTCAACGGGCGCTATGACATGATCTGCCCGCCCATCACGGCCTACCGGCTGCACCTGCAGATGCCCGGCTCGAAACTCGTGATTGCCGAAGGAGCCGGACACTGGATGGGGGAGCCGCCCATTCAACAGGAGTTGTTGCGCGCAATGCGCAATTTCGAATAGAGGAACCAATCAACGTGTACAAGGAGCGTGAACAAAGAATCCCTTCTTCGGCGAATTTACCGCGCCGTTCGGCGTGCCTCCGTTCGATGCGATACGGGAAGCACACTACCTCCCCGCATTCGACGAGGCGATGAAGCGGCACCAGGCGGAGATCGACGCGATCATCAACGATCCGAATCCGCCGACATTCGCCAACACGGTCGAGGCGCTGGAAACGAGCGGCGGGATGCTCACCAGGGTGAGCAATGTGTTCTTCAGCTTGAACTCCGCCTTGACGAACGACGAAATGCAGGCGATCGCAAAGGAAGTGGCTCCGAAGCTGTCGAAGCACCAGGACGATATTCTACTGAACGAAACACTATTCAAGAGAATCAAAACGGTGAACAACCAAAAGGACAAACTGAAGCTCGGCGGCGAGCAGAGCAAACTGCTCGACGAATCGTACAAGAGTTTCGTGCGCGGGGGCGCCAACCTCGACGAGAAGAACAAAGCCCGGTTGCGGGAGATCAATCAGGAGCTGTCCGTGCTGTCCCTGCAATTCGGAGAGAACGTGCTCAAGGAAACGAATGCATTCGAGATGGTGCTCACATCGAAGGAGGAACTCGCGGGGCTGCCCGACGCGGTTGTGTCGGGTGCAGCGGAAGCCGCAAAGGAACGCGGCCGCGACGGCGCATGGGTGTTCACGCTGCACAGGCCGAGCATGACCCCCTTCCTGCAGTTTTCCGAACGGCGCGATCTGCGCGAGAAGATTTTCAAGGCGTACATTCATACGGGCGACAACAACGACGAACGCGACAACAAGAACATTCTTTCGCGCATTGCGGCCCTTCGCGTGGAACGGGCAAAATTACTGGGATACAAGACCTACGCCGACTTCGTACTCGAAGAAAATATGGCGAAGAAGCCGGTCAACGTGTACGAGCTTCTGAACAAGCTGTGGACGCCGGCGCTCGCGAAAGCCACGGCGGAAGCCCGCGTGCTCCAGGAGATGGTGTACGCCGAAGGCGGCGATTTCAAACTCGAGGCGTGGGACTGGTGGTACTACGCGGAGAAAGTGAAGAAAGCCCGGTACGACCTCGATGATGAAATATTGAAGCCGTACTTTCAGCTGGAGAACGTCCGGCAGGGCGCATTCGACGTCGCGACCAGGCTCTATGGGATCACGTTCGAAGAACGGAAAGACATCCCGGTCTATCATGAAGACGTCAGGGTATTCGAGGTCAAGGAGGCCGACGGACGGCACATCGGGCTCCTCTTCACCGACTATTTCCCCCGCGAGAGCAAGCGGGGAGGCGCGTGGATGGGGGCATTCAGGAACCAGTCGAAAAAGAACGGCAGCAATATCGCACCGCTCGTATTCAACGTCGGCAACTTTTCCAAACCGACGGGCGACGTCCCCTCGCTGTTGACCTTCGACGAGGTGAACACGCTGTTCCATGAATTCGGGCACGCATTGCACGGGCTCCTCTCGAACTGCACCTACGAACGCCTGGGGGGCACCGCGGTTCCCGCGGATTTCGTCGAACTGCCGTCACAGATCATGGAGAACTGGGCGACGCATCCCGAGGTGCTCAAGATGTACGCCCGGCACTACAAGACCGGCGAGCCGATCCCGCAGGAGTTGATCGACAAGATACAGAATGCCCGCATGTTCAATCAGGGATTCGCCACGACCGAGTATCTTGCCGCCTCGTTCCTCGACATGGACTGGCATACACTGTCGAAGCCCGAACAACTCAACCCGATAGCTTTCGAGGATGCTTCTCTCGGCAAGATCGGCCTCATTCCCGAGATCGTCGTCCGCTACCGGAGTCCCTATTTCCGGCACATATTCGCCGGAGGGTATGCCGCAGGTTACTACAGCTACGTCTGGGCCGAGGTTCTGGACGCCGACGCGTTCCGCGCGTTCGAGGAGAAGGGCCTCTTCGACCGCGAGCTGGGCCGGGCGTTCCGGGAGAACATTCTCGCCACGGGCGGCAGCGGCGACCCGATGGTCTTCTACAAACGGTTCAGAGGGGCGGAGCCGAAGATAGACGCGCTCCTGGATCGGCGCGGGCTCCGGTAGGAGCCGGCGCGCGCCGCGGGGCGGCCTATATTCGGAAGGAGCGGAACATGCATTGTGAAGTGTGCGGAAAGGAATTCCCTTCGAAATACTATTTCAAGACCGATACCGTGTGCATCGAGTGCTTCAAGAAGCTGAGTCCCGATGAACAGCGCGCCGCGACCATGCGGTCGCTCATGAAGCATCCCATGACATCGACCACCTTCGATCTCGAAGGATTCAGGGTGGCCAAGCAGCTCGGCGTCGTGCGCGGCATCACGGTCAGGTCGCGCTCGGTGGTGGGAACGATCGGCGCGACGCTTCAGACTCTTGTCGGCGGGAACATATCGCTCTTCACCTCCCTCTGCGAGAAGTCGCGCGAGGAGGCGTTCGAGATGATGATTAACCACGCCGAACAGATCGGAGCGAACGCCGTCATCGGCGTGCGGTACGACGCGACGGAAGTGATGGACGGGGTCACGGAAGTGCTCTGTTACGGCACCGCCGTCGTCGTCGAGCCCGCGAAGAGCGCCGGGGCTTCGTGATGCCGGAGCACACGCCGGTGCGGACGATTCAATAAAATATTCCGGCGCGATAGTTCGCCGCAAAACCGGCGCCACGACCCGCCGTCGCCGTATCGGATTCTGGTGCTCCGGCCGGCCGAGCGCGGCGGTGATAGGAAATAGGTGACTATGTAATGAAGCCTCGACACATCGAGCAGCGGGACGGCGGTTGGAAGATCGTTGTGCTCGGTTCAGTCCTCTGCAAGCTCCTGCTCCATCTCTTTACCAACGCTTTCGCCGGCTATGGAATCTTCCGCGATGAACTCTATTACCTCGCGTGCAGCCATAGACTCGACTTCGGCTATGTCGACCAGCCTCCGCTTTCGATCCATCTGCTGGCGCTCAACCGGATGCTGTTCGGAGACTCGATCTTCGCGCTGCGCCTTCTTCCCGCCGTTGCCGGCGCATTGACGGTGTTTGTCGCCGGAATCCTCGTACGCAGGCTCGGCGGCGGGGCGTTTGCGGTATTCATTGCATGCCTCTCGGTCATAGCCGCTCCGATCTACCTGGCGTTCAATACCGTCTACTCGATGAACACCTTCGACGTTCTCCTGTGGGCTCTGTCGGCATACGCGGCGGTCTTGCTCGCCCATGACGGCAAGCCGCGTTGCTGGATGCTCCTCGGTCTCTTGATAGGTCTCGGTCTTCTCAATAAGATCAGCATGATCTGGTTCGCAACAGGCCTGGCGGCGGCGATCGTCTTGACCGGTCTTCGAAAACATCTTCCGACGCGATGGCCCTATCTCGCGGCGCTCCTTGCGCTCGCGCTCTTTTCCCCGTTTGTCATCTGGAACGCCGTGCATGACTTCGCCCACCTCGAATTCATACGCAACGCGTCCGATCTGAAGTACGCCTCCGTCACCCCGCTTGATTTCATCGCCGGCCAATTCCTGATGATAAACCCGGCGACCGCCCCCGTGTGGATTGCAGGTTTGTTCTTCTTGTTCATCAGCAAATCCGGGAGGCGATACATGTCTCTCGGCATTATCTTCGTTGTTACAACGCTCATACTCGTATTCAACGTTCACAGCAAGCCGGAATATCTTTCTCCGGCGTACGTCATGCTCTTCGCAGCGGGCGCAGTGCAGATCGAACGGCTCTCCGCGCGCAGAGCGCTGGTATGGCTGCGTGTCGCGATACCCGCTCTCGTGGCGGTTGGCGGCATCGCCATTGCGCCGATGACGCTCCCGATCTTGCCGGTGGAATCGTTCATCCGGTATGCCGGGAGCATCGGGCAAGGCCCGGGCTCCTATGAGGGCAAGGAAGTGTCGGAAGTCCATCAGTTCTATGCCGACATGTTCGGCTGGGAAAACATGGCCCGCACCGTATCCGGGGTGTACCTGTCGCTCCCGGAAACGGAACGGAGCTCGTGTGTCGTTTTCGGCTCCAATTATGGAGAGGCGGGCGCCGTCGAGTACTTCAGCTCGAAGTACGAACTCCCGCCGGCTCTTTCTTCGCATAACAATTACTGGATCTGGGGATTCGGGCGCGGCGACTATCGGACCGTGATCGTGATCGGGTTGACCCGCGAGGACGTGGAGTCGTCGTTCGAGAGCGTGGAGCAGGCCGCGGTTATCGCGTGCAAGTATTGCATGCCCTACGAGAATAACCTCCCCGTCCTGGTATGCCGCAATCCGCGAGTCCAATGGAGCGAAGTCTGGGACTCGATGAAGCACTACGAATGACTCCCGCAGCGGGGGGGATGTCTCCGGATATCTTGTTGACGTTCAAGCCGCTTCATACTATCATATGCTGTTAGTTTGCAGCTCCCGACACCGCCAGAGCTGTTTTTTTGTCACCTTCCCAAGTCGAACCAGGAGTAATGAACCATGGATATTCTAAAACAACTCGACATCAAGGCGTTGAACCCCGGCGCATGTTCCGGTCCCGGGACCTGGACTTCCACAAAAGGCAGGGACGTGATCGCATCGATCAACCCAACCACCGGCAAGGAAATCGCCAAGGTGGCCCAGGCCTCTCCCGAAGATTATGAGAAGGTGATGGAGGCCGCGACGGAAGCGTTCAAGGAATGGCGCATGATTCCGGCTCCCAAGCGCGGGCTCGTCGTCCGCGACCTCGGCGAAGCGCTGCGCGCCAAGAAGGATCCCCTCGGCCGGCTGGTGACTCTGGAGATGGGGAAAATCGTCCAGGAGGGTTGGGGAGAAGTCCAGGAGATGATCGACATTTGCGACTTCTCGATCGGGCTCTCCCGCCAGCTCTATGGGCTCACCATGCATTCGGAACGTCCCAAGCACCGTATGTACGAGCAGTGGCATCCGCTAGGAGTGGTCGGCGTCATTTCCGCGTTCAACTTTCCCGTCGCCGTCTGGGCCTGGAACGCCGCGATCGCGGCGGTGTGCGGCGACGTCACCCTGTGGAAGCCTTCCTCCGAGACACCGCTCACCGCCATCGCGGTCCAGCACATCTGCAACGACGTGCTGAAGGCGCACAAACTCAACGGCGTCTTCAACCTGGTCATCGGCCGCGGCTCCGTCATCGGTGAGAAACTGATAAACGATAAACGCATCCCCCTCGTCTCCGCGACCGGCTCCTGCGAGATGGGATACCGGATCGGCAGAGTCGTCGGCGAGCGTCTCGGCAGGACCATCCTCGAACTCGGCGGCAACAATGCCATCATCGTGGACGAAACCGCCGACCTCGACATGGCGGTTCGCGCCGTCCTCTTCGGCGCCGTCGGCACCGCCGGCCAGCGCTGCACGTCGACGCGCCGCGTCTTCCTGCACAAGAGCATTGCCAAGAAATTCACCGCGCAACTCATGGGCGCCTACAAGCAGGTGCGCATCGGCGATCCAATGAATGAGAAGACGCTGATGGGCCCGTTGGTCAACGAGGCGGCCGTCGAAGTGATGATGGAAGCCTTGAAGACAATCAAGAAATCGGGCGGGAAGATACTCTGCGGCGGCACGGCGATCGAGGGGCCGGGATTCTACGTCGAACCGACCATCGTTCAGGCGAAACACGGCTGGAAGATCGTACATGACGAGACGTTCGCACCCATTCTCTACCTCATCGAATACGACTCGTTGGAAGACGCGATCGCATGGCACAACGAAGTCCCACAGGGCCTTTCGTCTGCCATCTTTACGGCCACCGGCATCGCCAACGTCAATATCGGCACATCGGGCGCCGAGATCGGCGGAGCGTTCGGCGGAGAGAAGGAGACCGGCGGCGGACGCGAATCCGGCAGCGATTCCTGGAAGGCATACATGCGCCGCCAGACCAACACGCTGAACTGGTCTGAGGATCTGCCGCTCGCGCAGGGCATAACATTCGAATAGGGACGTGCGAAGCGTGCGCCGGTGAGGAAACAGCCCGTCCTTCGCGCGCACCATCCCCGGTTCGTTTATAAAGGAGTCAGACATGAAGCGGCGTACTCTATTGATTTGCGGCGTAAGCATGTGCGTGCTCGCATTGGTTCTCTCCGCATTTGCCCAGCCTGGAACAACGGTCGCAACGACATCCCTCTGGAGAATCAGTTCTGCAAAGAACTCCGTGCACGTACTGGGCTCCATCCATCTTCTCACCGCCGACGACTATCCCCTGGACAGCCGGATGGAGAAAGCGTTCGATGAAGCGGACATCGTCGTCTTCGAAACCGATCTCGACAGCGTTCAGTCCTCTGCGATTCAACGGCTCATACTTTCAAATGCCGTGTACGAGAAAGGCAAGACGCTGAAGTCTGAGTTGAGCGACTCAATGTACGCGTTGGCATTCAAACAGTTCCAGGACATAGGTCTTGATCTCAACCAGTTCGACTCCATCAAGCCGTGGTTCGCCGCCCTGACCCTCGCCGTGACCGAACTGCAGAAGATGGGATTCGATTTCGAACGCGGAGTGGATAAGTATTTTTTCGAGAAGGCCGCAGCGCAGCAGAAACCCGTCGGAGCGCTGGAAACCGCATCCTACCAGGCGAAGCTCTTCATTTCGATGAGCGACGCGGAACAGGAGCGCTTTCTCTTTCAGACGCTCGATCAAATGGATGACATCGAGCAGTACATGAAAGCCATCGTCACGGCCTGGAAGAAAGGCGATTGCGACGAACTCAATGCGACCTTGAACAAGAGCTTCGAGGATTATCCGGACCTGCAACGGAAGTTCCTCGTGCAGAGAAACGAAAACTGGCTGCCTCAGGTGGAAGCGTACCTCAAGGACGGAAAGAAGTGCCTGTTCATCGTGGGCGAGGCGCATCTATGCGGCGAGAACGGGTTGCTCGAGATGCTGGCGCGAAAGGGATATGCGGTGGAACAGCGGTAGGAGCCGGCGGCGATTTCTGCGGATTATTGCCTTGCTCTGTTGTTGTAATGAAGTTTCAACCGAGCAAGCGCTCCGATGGGGGGGTCATTTTATGTATTCCCCATCCCATAGTCTATCCAGGAAATCCTTGAATGGAATCACGGATACCATATCGATCGATCGAGGCCGCTCTTCCTGGCAGACGCAGAGGTACCGCTTCAACGTCTGCTCCTCAGCAAGAGCCCGAAGTGCCTTGAGATGCTGATTCGATATATTCTTGCTTGCTTTGATTTCGACTGCCGTATGATCGCCGATGATAAAATCAACCTCAAATCCTGATTTGGACCGCCAATGGCATACCGTATCTCCGGATATATAATCGCAGTAAGCAATCAATTCTTGAAAAAGGAACGTCTCGAGGGCTTCGCCGAAGTCAGGACTTCCGACACGGAATGTCCTTCCCTGCAGCGCTGCGACCACGCCCACATCGAAAAAGTAGTATTTCGAGGAGACCAACGGCTTTCGTTTCCGTGATTTTTGCCAGGCTGGAACTTCGTGAAGCACAAGCGTATCCTTCAGAATTTCAAAATATTCGTACACCGTTGTCCTGGGCACTTGCGCATCATTTGCGACATTCGTGAAGTTCACGATCTTGCCGTTACACAGGGCCGCCACCTTGAGAAAACGACTGAACGCCGGCACATTGCGGATTGCGCCTTCTGCAACGATCTCCTGCTGGAGGTAGGAGCCCACATATGCCTCCAGGTCGGCGCGCGGATCATCGGAGAAATA
>JACQXT010000112.1:9993-12634 GCA_016208665.1 Chitinivibrionia bacterium
AGATTGACTCCACCGCGCCGGAGCTTTCGAGCGCTCGATCCGGTCAGGAGGAAATGAATTCCCCGTTCCTCGATAATTCGATGCACTTCATTGAGTAGCACCGGCAACCGCTGGATCTCATCAATAACAACAACTCGTTCTCGTTGGGAGAGTTCCTGCGTCAATCGGCCGGGATTCTGACTGAGCGACAGATAAACCGCGGAATCGAGAAGATCATAGACCCGCACATTCTCCATAGTGTGCCGGACAAGGAACGTCTTGCCTGTCTGCCGGGGGCCAAATAAGAAGTATGACTTCTGTGTGAGAAGTGCCGGCAGGTCTATAACTCTTTGAATATAATGCTGTTTCATGGAGATATTCCATTTTGTCGAACTTGTCGTCATATAGCATGCTATATGACGACTATCATGTCAAGCTTTTTTCTTACTCACCAAGGAGCCCGAGTAAATGAACGCTAGCACCACGTTGGCACCAAGGCGATTTACATATCCATGAATGTGTGATATAATTTAATCGATTCCGGTTATACCGCCGTATTACGATTCTGTCCATCCCTCTCAAGGGGATATCAATGAACCGATGCATGAGCGTTCAACCGCGCTCTTGTTTGACCCTCTTCTCGGCGGCGTGCCTTCTCTTCATCGCAACCACCGTGAGTGGCGTCACGCACGTCGTGTATCCCGACGGCACCGGCGAATTCGCGACTATTCAGGATGCTATCAACGCGGCCGTCCACGGCGACACGATTCTCCTCGGCTCCGGAACGTTCACCGGACTGGGGAACAAGAATCTCGACACACAGGGCAAAGCGATCTGTATTACATCGATTTGTAGTGCCGAGAGCACCGTCATCGACTGCCAGAGCGATGGTCGGGCCTTCCATATCCACAACGGTGAAAACCACAACACTGTCATCCATGCCATCAAAGTGATCAATGGCCAAGCCGCGACCGTGAGTGATCAAGGCGGGGCCATATATTGCGAGAATGCGTCTCCCACCATTATCGCGTGTATTCTCGAACATAATGACGCCTACTGGGGCGGTGCTATCTATCTGACGCAATCCAACGCCCGCATCATACGTAATCGGTTTCTAAGAAACAATTGCTGGTTATACTGTGACCGGTCCGACGCACAGCAGACAGACGATCGGACTCCTCGGACACCTGAGGACTATAATGGTGACGGCGGAGGGATATATTGTCTGGATTCGGATCTCCAAATCATCGACAATTACTTCTCTCTAAACCAAACCAATATGCAGGGACATGGCACCGGGATCTGTGCATTCAACAGCACTCTATCGACTATCTCCAATGAGTTCTGCCGTAACGGTACGGTTCATGATGATTGGGCGTCCGCCATCTACGCCGATTCATGTGATGTTCAAATCCTGGGCAATTACATGCACAATAATAGCGGTTGGTATGTCGGAGGCATCTGCATAAAGAACTCCACAGGCAGTGTTATCGCCAACCGTCTGGACAGCAACTACAGCCATATAGGAGCTGCGATTAGTTCATATAGTTCCAGCGGAATAATCGGCTTCAATCTTCTCAGGGACAACTATGGGGATGGAATCAGTCTCGACTACTCGACCAGCCTCGTTCATCGAAATATAATCGCGCGGTCCCGGATGGCATGTTGTGGTGGTTCGGGTGTCCACTCGCTGAATTCGCCCGGCACTGCTCTTACAAACAACGTGCTCTACGAGAATCTGCATTACGATGCTTCCGGTTCAGAGATCAACTATTGGGGCACTCCGCCCGAAATCAAAGCCAACGTGATGGTGAATTCATACCCTAGCGCTATGATAGGGTGCGCTGCGAACTGGTCGACCATACAGGCGGCGATTGCTGATACGTTTTACTTTGTCGAAAACGTATCCGAAGAGAACTTCTTCTTCGGTAACCAGAGAGCACTGTGGAATAGCATGTCATGCCTGCCTGAGGATAGATACTATCGATTCATCGATCCGATGTTCTGCGACCCGGCAAGCGACAATTGGTTTCTCCAAGAAGGTTCATGGTGCATGGGGGATACTGTGATACATATATCAGAGGCGGGCAACGAGATCTTTTTCCATGTTTATGGCTTCGTGGGTGCTCTGCCGGTGAGCTGTTCGACTTCTGATGTCTTGCTTGCGATCGTTCCCCCCGATGACGAAGCAGCGAACTGCTTGCAGCCGGGCGAAGCCTACGAGTTGAGTGGTTTTTCAATTACGAACATATCAAACGTGGAAGCGCCCGTTTACTACGAGCTTCGTTTCGAAGGAGCTGCCGCCCCATACGATCAGGGCGATCCTCTGGCGTTCGGCGGCGTCACGCCCATTCTCCAGCCTGGTGAGACCTTTTCGCCGCCCGAGGCGGCATTGATCGTTCCTGCTGAGACGCCTGCCGTTTCGACTATCACATATCTTGTTGCATATGCGCCGGCACTCAACATGCCGGATACGTTGACCACAACGATCTTTTTTGACACCTCGGTTCCCATTGCACTTCAGGGCTTTACTGGAACGTCGTGCGATGAGGGTGTGCTTCTCGAGTGGCAGACGATAGACAGAATCAAAGTTGATTATTGGAATATCTATCGTTCGGAATCAAAAGGAGCATTCCGTTCGATCACTCCCTCTCCGCTTCCC
>JACQXT010000113.1 GCA_016208665.1 Chitinivibrionia bacterium
AAGCTCGACCCGCTTCAGGAGCGCCTGGCCCGCCACGACCAGGAAAAGCCCCACGACCATCATCCCGGTGTAGATGAACTTGAGCAGCCGTTTTCTGAATTCCGGCATCATGACCAGCAGCGCCATGCTGCCGAACGCGAGCGTTGCCAGCCCGGCCTTCGATCCGGTCTTGATCAGACAATACATGAGAAATGCCGAGTAGCAGGCGAGAAGGAACCTCATCGCCCAATTGGTCCTGAACCCCAGATAAACGATCGAGAACAGGACGATGGTCAGTATGTTCGCCGCAATGTTGACGGGCGCGAACCCACCCAGCCGGATCCTGCCGCCCGATGCCACGATCGTATGGAGCACGACCACGAAGGTCGTGTCCTTGAACAACGGCAGTTTGTAGATGAAGTCATAGTACTGATTGGACAGGAGCAGGAGGGTCGCCAGCACGGGGGACACCAGGAGTATGAGCCAGAAGATCTTCGTGATGTCCCGCTCGGACAGGAGTATCTGCGGAAGCATCTTGTAGATCCAGAAGCCGGAGAAGAGCAGCGCGAGCATGACGATGCCGTGAGTGACATCGATGCTCCAGAGCAGCGACGCGACGGTGAAAAGCATGATCAGGAGGATGAGTTGGTTCTCGTGGCCGGTCTCCCAGGACCCGGGCTCATGGCCACGGCGGACTGATCTCGGACCCGTGAATCGTTTGAGCGAGTAGACAAGGCCCGTCAGGAGAATGGGGAAGACGCCGATGGGGATGAACTCGTCAATCAGGCGTACGGGATTGTTGTATCGGAACCCGACGTTCAGAAAGGGCATGCCCAGCAGGACAAGGTAGATGCCGATGATGGGCCTGAAGTAGATGACCGCCGACAAAAAGACACCAGCGAGGAGCAGCGCGGCGAGCATGGCATCATAGCCGGCAACGAGGCCGAACGTGACCGTTGTGGCCAGCAGCAGGAAAAGGCGCAGGCGGTTCATGTGCGAATGGAGTTGTGTCCGCTCGTCTCTGGCGAAGGTCGGGGGGGTCATCTCCGATGTCAGCAGGCTGCCCTACTTCCGGCTCATCCCTGCCTCGATGAAGACCGGGCTTTGGCCAACCTCGACGGACACCAGCCCTGCCGGCGTGCTCTGCGCGATGAAAGACTCGGCGTTGGACTTGGTAACCCGAACCTCCCTGTCAGGTGCTGCCGGCAGCGTGATCGGCACGCGCGACTCAGATCCCCGCTGGTAAGGCAGGAAAGCGACGTACAAGACGTTGCCGCTGCCGTCGACGAACTTTTCCACCCACGGCGTGCGTGCATTCAGGGTCCCCAGGGCGGTCCCGGCATAGCTCGGATATCTGGTCATCATCGACAGCAGCGTATGGTACCCGAAGTAGCCTTCTTTGAGCTGGTAGGCTGATTCCAGACGGGTGATCCCGACGCTGACGCCCTGCTCGGAGCCCTCGCCCAGGAATTTCGACGCGGTCAACTGCGCCAGGATCCATCCCCTGACATCATTCCGTGAAGCGTTCGCCCTGGCAAATACCGCTTTCTGGATCAGCTCCGCGTCCTGCAGGCCGGCGAGCACGGCGTCTCCTTCGGTATTGATGATCGGCACGGTGCTGTAGCCGTAACGGTCGAGGACGCTTCTCCAGATGTCGTACCCCTCGTGATAGGAGCTGAACGCGTATTCGTAACTGGCGCCCGCCGGTTTCGGCAGCGTGGTATAGGGGTTCCCGGACCCGCTCAGCGTCTCGTGAAGCGCAAGGAAATCGAACTTCGGCCGGGGCTCATCTCCGAAGTAGGCCTTGATGAAACTGTTCTTCCTGGTGCGGTCGCGCTCGAGCTGCTCCTGGGTCCTCGGCGCAATGCCCGGGAAGGAAAACGTGGTTGAGCTCACCATGATCTCCGGGTAGAAGGCCTTGATCCTGTCATAGGCGGCGTTCTCCGCGGTCTTGATCTGCTTTGCCGTGGCGTTGATGAAACAGTTCCACGAGCGGTAACCGTCATTGATATTGGAATCTTCGTTATCCAGGGCCACGAACTTGACGTCCACCCCGCCCGTCTTCAACTTGTCCACGACGGAAAAAACATAAGCCGCATATTCTTCCGGCACGGGCGCCTGGAACTGCCCCTTTCCGCTCGGCGGGCCTTCGCACTCACCCTTGTCGCGATCGAGGTTCTTCCGCTCTCCCCAGGGGGTGAACAGGTCGAAATAGGGGGAAATGGAAATCCGATACTGCCTGGCCAGCTCGATGACATGCTCGACATTGAGGATGTCCCTGTTGTCCCATCGCCACCGGCCCTTTGCCGGCTCGACGTAATCCCACTTGAACTCGACGAGTAAATTGCGGATCCCGAGGTTCTGGACGAGCCGAAACGCGCGGTCGAGCTCCGCGTCCGAGTACGGTCCCCTGCCCAGCCAAATCCCGTAAAAAAATTCGGAACTGTCGGCCCGGCCGGGCAGGTCGGGCAGGAGACTCCTGCCGACGGGAGCCTGCTGCCGGGCTTGTCCCGCGGCAGAAACGAGAATGACCTTCAGGGCCTCTCGCGACTCGGAATCCGGTTTTGGCGGGGCCAGGACCCGCACTTTCACTCCCTTGGTGACCTGGGAAGGAGAGACCGATTCTTCCCGGAAGATCTGCGTTCCCTCGGTCAGTCTGACGGTCGTGGTCGCACCCGAAGTTTGCTGTATCTTCAGCGGATCGAGTCCGATCACCGTACCGATGACCGGGCCGGCTCCCATCTGGCCCTGCGACCGATCCCCCGACATCCGCCCCTCGGGGCCGCGTGACCTGGCTGCTTCGTCGATCTTCTCGAGTATCCTGAGCATCCTGGGAACGACTGTTTCCTGGCCGGAGGACTCGCCGATCACGAATACCCTGCTCCCCATGGCCAGGGCACTCCGATCAGCGGCCATCTCCCGGACGAAGGAGGTGTGCGCTGTCCGGGTCAGCCGCTTGGTTTCCCCTCTTTCGGTCGTAACGGTGAGAGAATATTCGTCGATACCGGCGACCTCCCCCGCCACAATGGGTTCCTGTCCCCCCGCCTGTCCATTCATGCCCTGTCCACCCATGCCCTGCCCGCCCATCCCGGATCTGCCACCCATCTGGGAAAATGCAGGGGGTGAGAACACAAGGAAGGAACTGATCGCACCAGCCGCGATGAGTGCCGTTTTTCCTCGAAGCATCGGATCTCCCTTCTCGCCTGTGGAGCAGGAACGTCATCAGAGGCCGGACTAGGACCGGCTGCTGCCGGATAGGTCCGTGTCTGCCAGCGCCCGGCGCCGAAGAGCGGCAGGAACGCTCCGGATTACCTGCGCTTCATTCGCCGGGGCGCCGGCTGAAGTCAGCCCTGCCCCGGCCGAAAACGCTCGCACGGTTCCCCGGTTGCAGCGGCGAGTATCTAGAAGGTAACCGCATCTTCCTTGTTCACCACAGCGCCGACACATGAAATACCGGCTTTGGACATGAGCTGCTGCACGTGCTCGAACATGGCGGATTTGACCCTCCCATATTCGACCACGTGCACGACGCCGTCCGCCAGCCTTGCGATCAGGACGGCATTGCTGAATGACAGAATGGCCGGGGTTTCGATGATCACGAGATCATACATCCCCTTCAGGTCGTTGAGGATTTCCCGAACTCGATCCGCCTCGGCCACTCTGCCGGCATCGGCCGGCACCTTACCGCAGGGGAGCACGTCCAGACCCGGTGTCGCACTGCTCCTGATGGCGCTTTTCAGCTCGACTCCGCCGGCGAGAACGTCGGACACTCCCGTGCTGTTGTCGACGTTGAACGCCGTGTGCAACGTCGGGTTCAGCAGGTTGAGGTCCACGAGCAGAACCTTTTTCTGCCGATCCGAGCAGAGGACGGCAAGGTTCGCGGCAACCGTGCTTTTCCCCTCTCTGGCAAAGGAGCTGGTGACTGCCAGGCTGCTCAGGGCCCTGCCGGCCAGTTCATAGTCGATGCTGTTCCTGACGGCTCGAAACGCCTCCCTCTCGCGAGCGGCCGGCGGCAGTGTCGAGACAATCCGTTTTTTCTTGAGATGCCTTGAAAAGGGTATCGAGCCAAGCCTGGTCACGAGATTCAGCCGCTTGAAATCTTCCGGGGTGCTGACACTCGTATCCGCATAGTCGACGAAAAACGCCGCCCCGAGGGCGAACAGCACGCCGAGGATGATGGCGGCAATGCTGTTGAGCAGGACGCTTGGAAAGTATTGCTTGTCGGGAATGGTCGCATGCTCGACGATGTTGATGTTCGTCATCGCGATGGCCTCGGCAACGCTCAACTGCGCCATGAGCCCCAGGAGATTCGAATAGGTGGTCTTATAGACGGCGGTATCGGCGTCCAGCTCGTTCAGGGTGCTTGCCTTCGCGGCGAAGCCGAGTAGGACCTTCTTGTAGTCGTCGATATATTCCTGCAGGACCACCCTTTTCGCGATAGCTGCTTCGCGGTCTATGTAGTCGGTGTAGGTTTTTTTATACAAGTCGTCGTATTCGGGATCGATCGAGAGGCGCTCGGAGTTCAAGACGAGTTTCTGGCCGGCATCCAGTTCGCTCCGCACCAGTTCCTTGACGGCTTCGATCTTTTTTTCGAGTACCTGATAGTCGGGGTGCTCTTTGGTGATATCGACGCTCTTTTCGGCCAGGCTCATGGTGAGATCGCCGAATTTCTGCTGCACGTATTTGATCAGATCGCTCTGGATGTACTCCTGCGAGTCCTTCCTGAAGGGCTTGATCTCCTTGAGTTTCTCCCTGGCCAGCGCCAGTTTCCGGTCGGCCTCGACGATGTTCTTCTCGTTTTCCTCGTTGCTCGTCTGCAGGGTGTAAACCTTGTTGATGACCGCCGACAACTCCTTGTCGATGTCGGCGACACCCGTTTGTTCCTTGAAATCGGCGGCCCTGGACAGCCCGCCGCGATAATTGTCGGCGACCTCCTGCATCCTGCCTTCAACCAGCATCCTGGCTTGCTTGAATTCCTGCTTGGTCCGCTCGACTCTGCTCTCCATATAATATTCGGCAAGAAGGTTGCTCATGGTGAGCGCCTCTTCCCTGCTCGTGGAATACGCCTCGATCTTCATCATCTGGGCGTCCCCGTACTGGGCCACCTTGATGTAAGGCTGGGGAAGAACGGTCTTGCGGAGAAAGCCGAGCTTGACGAGCATCTCGGGTTCCAGAGGCTTGTTGCTGCGCGATTTCAGATTGAGCGCGCTCGTGAGTCGCGTTAACAGGGGCTTGATCTGGGCGAGTTCGACGTCGGTGTCGTATTCTCCGGTGCTCGACGTGTTGGTCGAAGTGTTCGCGTTGAGGCCTCCCGCCGTCCTCAGGCCAAGGTTTCCCAGGATGGCGACCTGCGGATCGGACCCGATCTCGACGAGCATCTTGACGGTGGCCTTTCTCAGGAATGCATTTCCCCGTCCTGAGACCAACAAGACGGCTGTAATCCCCCGCTATCGTGCCGGACTCTTCAACCGCGGGATTCTCACGCCGCCGAAGACCAAAGTCAAGGTTCAAACGGCCGCAACCAGGTCCTCACGTCCCCGCGCACCAGTCCCGCGCATTCTGGAATATCTTCAGCCAGGGGCTGGCGGTGAGCGTGCGGCGCAGCTGCTCAGGCAGCCAGTGCGGCTGCCAGGGCAGAAAGCAGCGCTCGGGGTGCGGCATCATCGCCAGGTGGCGGCCATCCGGGGTCGTCAGCGCGGTGATGCCGCCGGGGGAACCGTTCGGATTGAAGGGGTATTCCACGGTGGGGTTGCCATCGTCATCCACGAAGGCGGCCGCCGCGAGGCCATCGTCGAGCACCTTCTTGTGGAGAGCCGTGTCCGGGAAGAGCAGCTTGCCCTCGCCGTGCGCCACCGGAATGCCGAAAACGAGCCCCTCCATGCCGCGCAGCAGGACCGAGGGGCTCGGCAGGATCCTCACCGTCGACCAGCGCGACTCGAAGCGACCCGACGTGTTGTGCACGAACCGCGGCTGCACCTCCGGCGCGATCCCGCGCCACGGCACCCAGCCAAGCAGCCCGAAGAGCTGGCAGCCGTTGCAGACCCCGAGGCTGAAGGTGTCCTCGCGCGCGTAGAACGCGTCGAACATCGCCGCCAGCCGCTCGTTGAAGCGGATCGTCGCGGCCCAGCCCTTGGCGCTCTCGGGCACGTCGGCGTACGAAAAACCGCCAACCGCGGCGAGGCCCCGAAAACTCTCGAGGCTCACGCGCCCGGCGAGCAGGTCGGTCATCGTCACGTCCCAGGGTTCGAGGCCGGCAGCGTGGAAGGCGCCCGCCATCTCGCGGTCGGAGTTGCTCCCCTCCTCGCGGAGGATCGCGATTTTGTGCTTCCTCGGGGCCGAGAGGACTGCGGGCGCTGTCGGCTCCGGGGTGAACGGCAGGTGGTAGGCCGGGCCCTTGCGGTCATGGATGGCCTTGCGCTCGGCCTCGGCGCAATCGGGATTCATCTGCAGCCGCTCGAGCCGGAAGCTCGTCTCCTCCCAGGCGGCGCGCAGCACGCGCATGTCCTCGGCGAGCACATCGGCGCCGTCGACGCGGACGGCGACGGCCTTCTCCCTGCGGGTCCTCCCGATCAGGGCGCAGGGAACGTCGGCCCGGGTCAGCTCTGCGCAGATTACGGCGGCGTCTTCTGCGCGGCACTCCAGAACCAGCCCCAGTTCCTCGGCAAAGAGCGCGTGAATATTCCGGTCGTTCCCGTTCGGCTCCGGGGTCCTGTCGCTGCGCACCCCCGCCCGCTCGCTGCCGCTGCGCGGCGGGGGGCCCCCGCTTGCGCCACCCCTGCGCCCATTCCCGGTGAAACACGTGTTCGTCTGGAGGGGTGACGCGGAGGGGAGGTCTCCGTCGCCGGACCGCAGGGAGGACGACGGAGGTCCGCAGCGGCAGGACCCCGACGCACCGGCACGGGGATCATGGTCCTCTCCCAATGAAACATCGATGCCGCAGTTGCCGGAGAACGCCATCTCGAGCAGTGTCGTGACCAGCCCGCCGTCGCTCACGTCGTGGCCCGCCAGCACCAGGTCCCGCCCGATCAGGTCCTGCACCGCTCCGAATGCCCGCCGCACGAGCGCCGGGTTGTCCATGTCCGGCGACTCGTCCCCGATCTGCCCGAAGACCTGCGCCAACGCCGAGCCGCCGAGGCGCCTGCTGCCCTGCGCGAGATCCACGAAAAGCAGCACGCTCTCCCCCGGAGCCTTCAGATCGGGCGTCACGACCTTCGTGATGTCGGCCATCGTCGCATACGCCGAAATCACGAGCTGCCGGGGAGACTTCACCGTCGCCTGCCCAACCTTCGTCGCCATCGAGAGAC
>JACQXT010000013.1:0-3845 GCA_016208665.1 Chitinivibrionia bacterium
CTTCAGTCTCGGCGCGGAAGGTTTCGAGGTGATCACGGCGAACAACGGCGAGCTTGCCATAGAAAAGGCACGGCAGGAGAGGCCGGACTTGATCGTGCTCGACATCATGATGCCCGTGTTGGACGGATATGAAACGTGCAGGAGACTGAAGCGGCTTCCGGAAACCAAGGACATTCCGGTCGTGCTGCTGACCGCCAAGGGGCGCGACGTGGATAAACGGCTGGGATTCGAAGTGGGGGCCATCGACTACATCGTGAAGCCGTTCAGCCCCAACAGCCTGATCGGCAGGATACAGGAAATCCTCGGGTGCAGGAAGTGAGCGATGATGTTCCGCTGTCCCCCGGCGCCCGCTCCGTGTGGGGCTCTTGCAAGTTCCGCCGGCGGAGGGTATACTCTCCGCAATGGACAAGCTCGAAAGCCCCGCATCCTCCCGGACTCGCGTGTTCGCCAAAGTCGCCCTCCCGATTCCGGCGGACAAGCTGTTCACCTATGAAGTCCCGTTCGAACTCGCGGGGCAGATTTCGCCCGGCAGCAGAGTAGAAGTTCCCCTTGGAAAAAGAATCATGAGCGGCATCGCCGTCGAGCTCTCTTCGGAGGCCGAAGCCTTCGAAACCAAGAGCGTCCTCTCGGTATCCGGCACCTATTTGCCCCCGGAGCTGATGCGGCTTACGGAATGGGTTGCATCGTATTACGGCTGCACATTCGGGGAGGCGGCTCAGTCGGTTCTGCCGCCGAGTTTCAGAAGATCGGCCTCGCGGCGGCCGGCGCGCGGAGCGAAGCAGGGATACGACTCCCCCCTCGATGCACTCGAGCGGGACGTCCTCGAACTGACGGGCGCACAGCGAACGGCCCTGACATCCATCGAGAAAGGGATTCTGAGCGGAGCGTTCAACGCGTTCCTGCTGCACGGCGTAACCGGAAGCGGCAAGACGGAAGTCTATATTCGCGCCGCCCGCCTGGCGCTCTCACGGGGCGGCGGCTGCATCGTTCTCGTTCCCGAGATCAGCCTTCTCCCGCAGGCCATTGCCCGCTACCGGAAGCATTTTCAGGACGAGCTCGCCGTCATACACAGCAGGCTTACCGGCGCCGAACGGCGGGCGATCTGGGAATCGATTTCGGACGGAACGCGCCGGATCGTGCTCGGACCGCGCTCCGCGCTCTTTAGTCCGGTGCGCGACCTGCGGCTCGTGATCGTGGACGAAGAGCAGGACGACTCCTACAAGCAGGAGGAAAAACCGCGGTACAATGCCCGCAGCGTCGCGCTCATGCGGGGCACGTTCGAGCGCCTCACGGTCGTCCTCGGATCGGCGACGCCGTCGGCGGAGACATACCGGCACGCCGGGACGGGAACCTATGCTCGGCTGCTGCTTTCGAAACGCATCCGGGATATTCCGCTGCCGAGCGTCGAGATCATCGACATGCGCAGGGAGGATCCGGAAACCGGCATATTCTCCCGCCTGCTGCTGGAGCGGCTGGAAGCGTGCATGCGGCGCGGATCGCAGAGCCTTCTCTTCCTCAACAAACGCGGCCATGCCCGCTTCGTCCAATGCCGAAAATGCGGGTGGGTGCCGCAATGCGCGAACTGCGACATCACGCTCACCTACCACCGCGTCGGAGCCGCCATGCGGTGCCACTACTGCGGATTCGCGCAGCCGGCGGTGAAGCAGTGTCCCGAATGCGGGAGTCCCAACATATCGTTCTCGGGTTTTGGAACGCAGCGCATCGAGCTGGATCTGAAGGGATTGTTTCCGGGAGTGCGGATCCTGAGGATGGACGCCGATACGACGAGAGGCAAGGAAGGCCACCGGAAGATTCTGGAGCAGTTCGGCGCCGGCCGCCACCAGGTGCTTCTCGGGACGCAGATGGTGACGAAAGGGCACCACTTCCCCGGGGTGCATCTCGTCGGCGTCCTTTCGGCGGAGGAAGAGTTGAACTTCCCGGACTTCAGATCCGCGGAACGAACCTTTCAGCAGCTCGTGCAGGTTTCCGGACGGGCGGGGCGGGAAGAACAGCGCGGGGAGGTGCTCGTTCAAACCTTCATCCCGGAGCATACGGTATTTTCGCATTTGAAAACGCATGATTACGACGGGTTCATGGCCGAAGAGCTCGCCGTCCGGCGGAAACTCAACTATCCCCCCTTTTCCCGCCTCGTATCGGCGCTGTGCGCGGGGGGGGACAGAGGAGTGGTGAGCGCGGTGGCCGCCGAATGGTCGAAGGAATTGCGCCGCCTGTTTCGAGAAAAGCAGGTGGATGTGCTGGGTCCCGCTCCGCCGCTCGTCGCCCGCCTGAAGGGACGGTTTCGGGAGCATATTCTTCTCAAGGGCTCGTTGTCGCTCCGCGAAAAAACGGACGCACTCGGCGGTTTTGCGCGCGTTGCAGGCGAAATAAAAGGGGGCCGCGCCGTGGAATTGAAATGGGATGTCGATCCGCAGTCGTTCTACTAGCCGCGATCCTCGCGGGGCGGCTCTCCGGCCGCGGCGAGCGCCGCAACCGGTTGCATGTAACTATTCTGACGAACGCGGGTTGTGAATGGTTCCCCCCGCCGGAGCGGCTCTGGAACGGATAAAATACCTTGACATAAAGCCGGAAAGCATTTATATAGCTTGCAGGAACATCCTCAAACGTCTTATTTTAAAAACCCACACCGGTGATATTTGATAAACCAACAATCTCATAGAGCGTAGCTGCGGAATTGCAGGCCGGTCGGTTGCCGGGCTCGAATAAACCGATTACATAGGCACACGGGTACTACATGGGAGGGCTGATTCGATGAAAACTATTCTGGTTGCTTTCTGTCTGCTGCTGCTGGCCTCGAGCGCATTCTACGGATGTCAGTCGGTTGCGACGACGAGCGCGAAACTGAGGAATCAGGAAGGGAACTACGATATCGCGATCAAACTCGCGAACGAGGCGCTTGCGCAGAATCCGAACGACGCGGAGGCCTACTTCCAGCTGGGTGTTTCCTACAGCCAGCTCGACAGCGTCTCCCTTGCCTTCAAGAATTTCATAAAGGCGCTTGAACTCGATCCCAAGCGGGACCAGCTGGTCAACGACAACATCAAGCATAACTACGCGAAGCACTACACCCTGGGGCAGAAGGCGTTCGGCAGGAATGAATTCGAACCCGCCGCAGAGGAGTTCAAGATGGCGACCCTGGCCGATCCCCGCCAGGCGATCGGATTCTACAACCTCGGCATATCATATGCCCGGATCGGCGAGACGGATTCAACCTACTATGACAGGGCTCTCGTTACGCTCGACAAAGTGCTCGAGCTCTCGACGCCGGCCGAGAAGCACTATATTGATGCGTTGAGAATACTGGGCAGGGTGCTCGCCACTGTGGGGCGCGTCGATGAGGCCGCAGCGAAATTCAACCGGCTCGTCGAGGAAGATCCTACGAACTACGGAGTCATCGAATCGCTCGGCAGCGAGTCCTCGAACAAGGGCGACTGGGAGGCGGCAGCCGTGTTTCTGGATCTCGCGGCCCAGGCTCGCGCCAAGATCGGGGCGGAAGACGCCGATCTGTACTACAACCTGGGAGTCGTAAACTTCAAGCTGAAAGATTCCGACCCGAGCGCCCCCGCACGGGCTGTCGAATACTACCAGAAATCGCTCGACCTGAGGCCCGACGATCCTCAGACCATTCTCAGCATGCTGTTCGCCTATTACGAAATGAAGGAATGGATTCAGGCGGTTCAATGGGGAGAGAAATACGTGGCGCTCCTTCCCGACGGAGAGCGGGGATGGCAGATTCTTTCCATCTCGTACAAGCAACTCGGGGAAGACGACAAGGCCATGCAGTGCGCGCTCAAATACGACCAGATCATGAAGGCGAAGGGTCAGAC
>JACQXT010000013.1:3868-8241 GCA_016208665.1 Chitinivibrionia bacterium
GCCCCGCGGCGGCGGGTCCGTCTCCGCCGCTCGATACTGCGGCCGGCGTGAACGGCCTGCGGAGGAGAGGGCTGCGCGCCGGTGTGGTACAGAATTTGCATGGTATCGATTACGCACGATTGTCGCGTGCGGTCCCGAATAGATATTTCGAGCGATCTTCATGGTCGATACCGATAATGATTCACAGGGGTTGCTGAACAAGGCCCCGGTAATCCTCTTTCTGCTTCATAACGGTTTATGAATTCCATATCCAGCGAAGGACATGTTCCGTCTCGTGTGTAGCCGGGACGTTCGATTTCCGGAACAAAAGCAGTGAGCCAGGGAGGGCGGAAATCGGATTCGCGTGGAACCGGGATAGAAGTCACGACACCCTCTACATCCGATACTGATTCGGACGAAACTTCTCAGGAAACCGCGCCGGAGGGGCGGAAGCGCAATTCATTCATTTGCAGGAGATGATTCATGGACATCGGCGAACTGAAGAGCAAGACCATCATGGAACTTCTGAATGTTGCCAACGACCTCAAGATCGAAGGCGTGAGCAGCATGAGGAAGCAGGAACTGATATTCAAGATTCTCGAAGCCCAGACGCAGCAGAACGGGCTGATCTTTGCCGAAGGGGTGCTGCAGGTGCTGCCGGAAGGGTACGGGTTCTTGCGGTCGCCGGACTACAACTACCTCCCCGGCCCGGACGACATTTAGGCCCGGACGACATTTACGTTTCTCCCTCTCAAATCAAGAAATTCGATCTTCGAACGGGCGACACGATTTCGGGGCAGATTCGCTCGCCCAAGGACTCCGAGCGGTATTTCGCGTTGTTGCGGGTCGAGGCGGTCAACTTCGAGCATCCCGACGTCGCGAAAGCGAAACCGCTGTTCGACAACCTCACGCCGCTCTACCCCGAGGAACTCATCAACGTCGAATTCGATCCCAAGGATCTCTCGACGAGGCTGATCAATCTTCTCACGCCGATCGGCAAAGGCCAGCGCGGGCTCATCGTTGCGCAGCCCCGCACCGGCAAGACGATGCTGCTCCAGAAAATCGCAAATGCGATTACCGCAAACCACAAAGAGATCGTTCTGATCGTGCTGCTCATCGACGAGCGGCCCGAGGAAGTGACCGATATGGAGCGTTCGGTGAAGGGAGAGGTCATCAGCTCCACCTTCGATGAACCGGCCGAACGGCACGTCCAGGTCGCGGACATGGTGATCGAAAAGGCCAAGCGCCTCGTGGAGCACGGAAAGGACGTCGTCATCCTGCTGGACAGCATCACCCGTCTTGCCCGCGCGCACAACTCCGTCGTGCCTCATAGCGGCAAGATCCTGTCCGGCGGCGTGGACTCCAACGCGCTTCAGCGCCCCAAGCGCTTCTTCGGCGCGGCGCGGAATATCGAAGGGCATGGAAGCCTCACGATCATCGCCACTGCGCTCATCGATACCGGGAGCCGCATGGACGAAGTCATTTTCGAGGAATTCAAGGGTACGGGGAATATGGAGCTCGTGCTCGACCGCAGGCTCACCGACAAGCGCATCTTCCCCTCCGTCGACATTTTCAGATCCGGGACCAGAAAAGAGGAGCTCCTGATTCCCAAGAAATCATTGGATAAAATATGGATTTTGCGCAAGTTCCTCAACGAAAAGCCGTTGATCGAGGCGATGGAATTCCTTCTCGATAAACTCGGTAAGACGAAGTCAAACGAGCAGTTCCTTAAATCCATGAACACCTAGGCGGGCCTCTCTCGCCGCGCGGCGCCGCAAGATTCGTATTGCGTTAACTGCGATTGGATATTATACTTAAACCTCGTCATAATTGACGAGAGCGATTCGCGAAGATCGGAACAAACCGGAGAAGAACAATGAAAAAAGAGACGCATCCAGATTACAAGCCCACGAAGATAGTCTGCCACTGCGGAAACGTCATCGAGACGCGGTCCACGGTCAAGGATATCCACGTAGAAATCTGCTCCAACTGTCATCCCTTTTTCACAGGCAAGCAGAAACTCGTCGATTCCCGGGGGCGCGTCGAGCGCTTCAGGAAGAAATACAATTACAAGGACGCCGATCCCGATTCCAAATAGCGGCGGTTCCAACGCTGGGCATTCCGGCAAAGGCGGATAGGTATGTCCGAGAAACGAATCAGCGTCGGCGGGCAAGCGGTCATCGAGGGCGTCATGATGCGTTCGCCGACCTACTATGCCACGGCCGTCCGGACGCCGCAGGGGAACATCGTCATCCGGAAGACCCGCTTCGTCGGACTCACCCGCCGGTGCAAGTATCTCAACATTCCCATACTGCGCGGAGCGATCAATCTGATCGAAACGCTCATCGTCGGCGTCAAGTCGCTTTCCTACTCGGCCGAGCAGGCGATGGATGAGGATTCCAAGACGCAGAAGCGCAGCTGGAGTTCGAATCTTGGAATCGCCGGATCGGTGATTCTGGCCTTCGCGGCCGGATTCGGGCTCTTCTTCTACGTTCCGCTCCTCCTGACCGAACTCATGCACGTTTCGAGCGGCCTGGCCTTCAACCTCATCGACGGCATGTTCAGGCTTGCGATCTTCCTGCTCTACATCGTCGCCATCTCCCGCTGGAAAGAGATGAAGCGGATATTCCAATACCACGGAGCCGAGCATAAGACGATCTATGCGTTCGAAGCCGGCATGGAGCTGTCTCCGGACGCGGCAAAGCGGCACTCCACGCTTCATCCCCGCTGCGGGACCAGTTTTCTCATCGTCGTCATGATCGTCAGCATTATCGTATTCATGTTCATGGGCAAACCGCACACCATCGGCGACAGGCTGCTCCGCTTCGCCATGATTCCTTTGATTGCGGGCATCTCATTCGAATTCATCAAGCTTTCCGCCCGGGAACAATTTTCGAGATTCTGCAAGCCGGCGATCTGGCCGGGGCTCACCCTCCAGAAAATCACCACGCAAGAGCCCTCCGATGATATGCTCGAAGTGGCCATTGCCGCACTCAACGCATGCCTGGATTATCAAGCGGTTCACCTGGAAGCGCCGTCCAGCTAAGGACGCTGCGGTTCGCGCTGCGCCGACCGGCGGCGGATTGTCGCGGGGCGCGTGCGGCTGCACGACCATGAAAGAACGCATATGAAAGAACAATTCGAACAGATACTGAAAAAATTCGACGAGCTCACGGACCTGCTCACCCGCGAAGACGTCTTGAAAAATCCCGCGCGCGCGCGCACCGTCGCGAAGGAGCGTGCGGCCATGGAAGACCTCGTGGAAACGATCAATGCGCTCCGGACCGTGTATACGACGATTGCGGACGACGAACAGGTCGTCCGGAGCGGCGAAGACAAGGACCTCGCGGAAATCGCTCGGGCCGAATTGGATGAATTGCGGACGAGGCGGGACACACTGGAGGAGCGGTTCAAGATGCTCCTGATACCGAGGGATCCCAACGACTCGAAGAACACGATCATGGAGATCCGCGCCGGCACGGGCGGCGAGGAATCGAACCTGTTTGCGGCCGACTTGATGCGCATGTATTCGCGGTTTTCGGAACAGAGGGGATGGAAGATCGAGGTCATGAGCAGCAATCCGACGGGGTTGGGCGGTTTCAAGGAAATTATTTTCATGGTGCACGGAGAGAACGTCTACGGGATCCTCAAGTACGAGCGCGGCGTTCACCGGGTCCAGCGCGTGCCGGTGACCGAATCGCAGGGCAGGATCCACACGTCGGCGGTTTCGGTGGCGGTGCTGCCGGAGGCGGAGGAAGTGGAGATCGAGATCGAACAGAAGGATCTGCGCGTCGACGTCTTTCGCTCCAGCGGGCCCGGCGGCCAGAGCGTCAACACGACTGACAGCGCCGTTCGCATTACGCATATTCCGAGCGGCATGGTCGTGACCTGCCAGGACGAGAAATCGCAGCACAAGAACAAGGACAAGGCCTTGAAAGTTCTCAGGGCCCGCCTCCTGGACAAAGCCGTGAAGGAACAGGAAGAGAAGATGTCCCTCGAGCGCAAGACGCAGATCGGCTCCGGAGACCGGAGCGCCAAGATACGAACCTACAACTTTCCCCAACAGAGAGTCACGGACCACCGGATCGGTTTGACGCTGCACCGGCTGGATCAGGTTCTCGACGGGGACCTCGACGAACTCATAGAAGCCCTCGCGCAGGCGGACGTCATGGAAAAAATGAAACAAGCAGGGACGGTGTGACGACGCGGCCCACGGGCGCGCCCGCGCTCATCCAGCAAGGACGGGCGCGGCTCGAGGAACACGGCGTGCCCAACGCGCTCCATAACGCGGAGTGGATGCTGAGCCATCTGCTGGGATGCCGGCGCAGCGATCTGTACCTCGACGCCGGGAGAGACATAAGCGATACGATCGTCGCGCGCTACCGCGAGTTTCT
>JACQXT010000014.1 GCA_016208665.1 Chitinivibrionia bacterium
GCCGCTCTCAAGTCTTACGGGTTTTCCTGACACGAGGAGACCAGGGAAGGAAAGCTGCTTTGTGAAGGAAAGTTTCTCGGGATCGGTTTGCTCCACCTTTTTCGCGACGGCTCCCTCAGCGATCCTCAAAGGAAGGAAATACGTGGGCGCATGGAAGGTCGCCCCCATCAATCCCGCCCAGTTTGAGTAGACGGGTTCCTCGCTTGGACGGTGACGGCAGAAGTTCGTATAGATAACAGGGTTGGCTCCGTCCACCTTCAAATCCAAGTCTTTTAGGTCGACGCACAATTCGCTTGTCCACGAATCCTTGTCAACATGAGCGGCGGCCGACCATTCGCCAGCGAAAAACTCCTGTGCCTTTGAGTACCATACTTGGTTCTGCCCTGATGTCCCCTTCTGTTCCACGCCTTTAAAGCCGAGTGGGTTTACAATGAAATGGAAGAACGTCAGGCTGGCGTCGGGGGAGATGAACGTCTCGACGCAATCATCGGAATACACGCCAAGGGTGTCCCTCTCGGTCTTTGACCGTATCGACTCAGGACGCGGTTCCGTCGCCGTATAACCGATATACAGCTTGCCTTTGGCGATAAGCAGTTGGACCTTGGTGCCAGGGATGGCTTTGCGGCCAGGTTCTCCCAACACGCGGAAATCGTCAAGTACCAACGCCTTGCTCCATGCGGGATCGTCAAGCTTGCCGTCGATTACGACGGGATTGTCAACAACAGGAATAGTCAACAAGGGGCGCCCCTCCCACACCTGGGTGAGTCGGATGTCTTTAACCCTGCTGCTGATGTTCTTTCCGTTGACGCCGAAATTAATGCGGGTTTTGGCGGTGTCGGGGAAGGTCGGGACGGTAAGCGACATCGTCCGCCAGTCTCCCGGCTGTGCTGGCTCGCTGTAGATGATCTTGTTCTCAACCCACTTCCCGTCTTTGCCTTGGAGGATTACCCACGACCTGCCGGTGCCAGAGCCTTCAACCTTGATACGGAAGTCCAGTTTATAGACGGCGCTCGGCGTGGTCTCGACATCCTGGTAGGCGCGCATGAAATAGTCATCCTTCTGACGGCTGAGGAGTAGTGCGCCATCCTCGACCTTCAACACGCCATCATTCGGTTGCTTGTCGATTTGAAGCGTCCAACCATCGGATCCAATGGCGAAGTCGCCGTTTTTCATGAGATTCGTCGGTTTCTCTTCCGCTGCCAGAAGACAGGCGAAGGAAATTGACGCCACAAGAATCAGAATCTTTCTTCTCATATCCGCCTCCTTTTAGCGAAGTTAAAACATTCGTGATATAGACATCTACCCAAGATATCAGAATTTATAGGAAATCTTCCTCTATCGAATGTATTTCACATTCGAAGTCAACTCACACGGTAACACGAAGGTTGTCCCTGGCAGTTTTGTGTTTCCCGATACATGACGGGCTATCAGCTCGGCCGAATAGCGGCCGAGTTCGAATGGCTTTGGGTCGACAGAAAGGATTGGCGGATCGACAAAAGTGCGGAATTCCATGTTGTCGAAACCTGTGACTGTGATCTTGCGCAAAAGTGCTGGATTTAGGATGCGCATCTCGTCGATAGCACCGAACGCGATGAGGTCGTTATGGCAGATCAAGGCGTCGAATGCTTGGGTCGCCGCAAGAAGGCTACGGCAGCCGCGGCGTCCCGATTCCTCGTCGAAGCAGCTCTCGCGGATGACCATCGGGTCTTCAAGCCGAAGACCTCGCTTGCCGAGAGATGCCTGCAGGCCAGCGAGCCTTTCGAAGCCGTTTGCGTGGTCGAGATCACCGGTGATTGTGGCAAAGCGGCGCCGGCCCATGTTGACAAGCCGCTCAACAAGCAGTTCCATCGCATTGAGGTTGTCGATCTTCACCTGTGGTATCTCAGGGATGCAGCGCTCGCAATCAAGCATGAGGAATGGCATTGAAAGTGTTTTGAGCATGGTAAGGAGTCTTTCAGGCATCCACCCGCGGACGACCACTGCGTCGACCTGCTTGCGCGTCGCAAAAGTTAAATCCTTCAATTCCACCTTGTCGCGTTGGGCGAAAGACAGTACGGAGCTGGATCCGTTTTGGTGGCATCCGAAAACAAACCCGTTAATGATGTCGCCAAGATATGAACCACCAAAAGAGCCTGTCACCCGCGGAGGATGATCGAACATAAGGAGGAGGGCTAATTGGAAATTCAGCTGTTTCCCTCGAGTGTTCCGGGCGCTGTCAGCCACATATCCGAGATGGGCGGCGATGTCATTCACCCGGTTGCGGAGCTCGTCAGAGACGCCGGGCTTGTTGCGCAGCGCGATGGAGACGGACGCCTTGGTTACGCCCGCCTTCTTCGCAACGTCGCTGATCGTAGCTCTGCGCATAATCGCTCCGCTCCATGTCTACAGGTCAACTAAACCTGGTTAAGTATACCGCGTGATGGTTGCCATGTCAAGAGTTCACATACAAGTATCCGTCAACATAAACACATGCGTATAGGTCTTGTGTTCGCAGCTCTATTCGTCTTAGGCAAGCCCAGAGCGTTTCTATGGATGTGGTGTCTGCCACGACACCAACTTGACAATAACCTCTTTAGACGGGAAATTAGATATGACTTTGTTCTTGTTCGTTTATGCGCCTGTCTATGCGAAATGCTCTACAAAAGGGTGTTTCCCTTACGGGTGGCAAGTCGATGTAGCTGTGCTGGATAGTATCACTCCGCAGCCAAGAAAAAACTGTTTCTTCATGCACTATCCTCCTCCACCAAAATTTCTAAACTCCATTAACATCGTGCGCTTTCTCGCCGCCATCCATATCGTGAACGGGCACCTTTTCGAGAGCACCTTTATAAGTCAATCCCTTCCCGAATTCCTCACTATTTTGTTATCGTCATCCGCCTCGTATTCCACGCCTACACCAACCAGAAGCTGGAGGATCAGGGTGACGATATGGAAAGCCCGCACCGCACGTTTATCCGGCATGTGTCGCGCGGGGTTCCGTATCTTATCATTGGGGCCGCCATGATGACTTCGTGGGAATTGCGGCAGGACTGGGTAAACGGCTACATCTCGTTTCGAGCGCTCGGCGAATTCTTCTACTCCGCTTCGCTTCTACCACCCTATCTATTTGACATGCCGACCATGAACCGTCCGGCGTGGGCGATGAGCGTCTTCGTGCTTGGATACTTCATCGACGCCTACTACGGGCGCAAGATCTCATCGCAGAGCACAGTCCGCTCGCTGTTGGCGATCATGATCATCCTGTGCTTCATCTCTTTCTTCATTCTCATCTATCTGCTGCTGATCCCCATCACGCCGGGGTATCCGCCGCGCGCATACTGTGAAATCGAGATGGAGTTGCATGTCTTCCCGTTTTTCAGGATATTCGAGGTGCTGCTCGGAATGTTCATCGGATCCCTCATCTACCGTCACTACTGGGAAATAAAGGAGTCGCTCGGAAGTTACCTGCTGACGAATGACATGGCCAGCTTCCTGATCTTGCTTTTCAACATGGGATGGCTGGTCTTCCTGTGCCAGATAACAGGGCAGGTGGCATTTCTTGCCACCCACGGGCTCATGTTGGCTCCGATGTCGTTCCTGCTCGTGGCAATGGCGGTTGATGACAACTGGTTGGGAAAGATTGGACTGACGCGGCTCTTCAAGCTACTGGCAAATCTTTCGCTGCCGATCTATCTGCTGCACATACCAACGCACACGTATTACCAGTTCACCCTGAAACAAATGGGTGTGGCGGTATCACCATCATCATGGTGGTTTGTCGGCGGATATTTCGCCGTCCTTATCGTCGTATCGTTTTTCGTCATGGCCTTGGTCAACTACGTGGTCAACTTGCACATCAAGCCTTTCCTGAGAAGGAGATTTCCTGTGCCATCAAGCCCGCGGCGCCACCAGCATGGGCACCACGAACAGTCACCAGCGCATGCCCCATAGGCCACTGGTGTTGCGCGATACTGCGTCAAGTATAACGCACTCGCATGGTCATTATGCCTCCCTATCCATGAAGACGATCTGGTTCCAGCGTTCTGGAATGTGGATGTTGTCGTTGCCCACGATGCTCCAGGTCCATCCGTTGTCCCGCACCTCTGGGCAGTTGATGATGCCGTCGATGAACACCGCATGCCGCAGTCCGGAGAGCTGGTAGCTCAGGTCGGCGTGACGCCCGATCTTCTCCCCTTCCCTTGCGACATAGTAGAGGACGTCCGGCGTTTTGAAAAGCTCTTCTAATTCTGCGAACCCCTGCTCCCTCACCAGCCGCTCCACCCAGGTCCATCGGATTTGATAGCTGTTGTTGAGTGGGCTGATTCCAAGCTCATAGTAATAGCCCTCCCGCTCGAAGAAGAATTCGACGTCCTCATCGCTTATATACACATGGTCGTTGAAGCCGGTCATGCTGCCACGGATGTCGTAGTCCTCCACTTTGTAGGCGACGTAGAGGCACTCGTCATCCCACAGCATTGCCACGCGGGTCTTCATGGATGTTGTTGATCCGTCGGAGATAAGACCAAAAGGCTCGGACCACTTCTCCCTCTTCCAGACCGCCTCGTCAAGGCGTCCGTCAATCCGTATTTTCTCATTGGTTCTGAGGCATTCCCACGTCTTCACCGGTGGCAGAGTCGAGAGGTCGACCTGCGCCACCCTCGCCCATCGGGAAAACTGGGCGGGCCGCGGCACTGGCCCTAATTCGACGGGGCCGATCTCAGAAAGATCCGCGGAATGCGTGCGTGCGACAGTGGCAGTGTGACTGTCCTTATCCATCGTCTTTTCTTTTCCTTTCATTGATTTGCTTTCGCGCAATCTATAGATACCGCGTAAAGAATACGCGCTCGGCGCGTCACATTTGTTCACACGGAATCGATGTTCAAAATGGCGCAAAGATCTTTCAGCAATTCGGAATTGTCGCCGTAGGAGATGATGTAGTGCTGCGACATGACCTTTTGGATGAACTCCTCCCGCAATGTGCATGGCGTAGCGTCCGTCTGCGCAGCAAAGGCGCGCAAGTGTAACCGTACTGGTCTTGAGTTGTGAGACGTTCAACAGACCCTCGCCGAAGCCGCCGAAGGCGTTGGGCATGACGGTGACGCCCCCCTTGACGATCTCCGCTGGCACATAGTCTGGAACGCCCATCAGTGCTCCATTCTCGAGGAATTCGTAGAACTCCAGATAGGCGGCTGCTTGTCCCGTGAGGTAGTTGACCATGAGCTGCGTAACTGCGCCAAGGCTGTCGTTCTCGGGTACGCTGGGGATAGCCAACTCGTCGTGGAACAACGTCATGGCCCCCGCCGGGGCGAAGCCCATGAGTTTCTTGACGCCATCAACGTCGCTGAAGGAGAAGCCGACATAGCCGCGTTCCTCAACTTTCCGCCTGATCGCGAGATAAAGCCGGACGGAATTTTCGACCGTCCCCGGTTTCGGCTCCCGAACGAATTTCCACCGCTGCCTGACATCGCATGCGATCTTTGCGATCGTGTCTGCCCCCACCTGTTCCATGAATTGCTTCAGTTCCAGCAACTCGAAGTGCTCGATTTCTGGACCGATCTTTGATTTCAGCGACACGCCGTCGTACATGGTGCCATAAAGGCGCATGTCGCGGTATCCCGCCATGCCGATCCTCGCCTTCCGCAACAACGATGCGGCGCGTGCGGCGCGGGCGTACGAGACGACCTCGTCAACCCGCGGCGACTTCCCGCGGTAGTTGACGACATATTTGAAGGTGTAGCCCATATCCTCCATCGGCTTGCGCAAAGCGGTCGTCCCCGCCTGGTCGGCGGTGGTCACGAAACGGTCGCCGTCTTTCAAGCCGCTCAAGCCCCAGAGGACCATTGGTTTGTGCTTGAATGGCTCGATGACGCTGAACACCGCCCACGACGGGATCCAACCGGCGACGCAGATGACGAGAAGGTCAAAATCTTCTTTGCCCAGTTCCGTCCGCGCCCGTTCTGCCTCCCTGCCCTGCGGATCATCGCAGACCGGCGACGCCACGATGAGCTCCAGCCCCTTTTCCACCAGCATGTTCGCCGCATCGGCACAGCGTCCGTCGATGAATTCTTCCGGAGTGTTGATCTCCCCGAAGCCGACAAAGCCAACTCGTGCCTTTCTTATTCCATCCATAAAGTGCCCCATGCTATTTTTTGTTGATCAAAGTCTCGAGTGTTATGGCGACAAGGAAGATGAT
>JACQXT010000097.1 GCA_016208665.1 Chitinivibrionia bacterium
TCGCGATCGGCCTCGGCGTCGCGGTTCTCATGGCGGAGAAACCGCCGGTCTATGCATTTGAACAAGCCCGCCTGGCGGTGAGCCAGGCGAAGGATACCGAGGCGGGCCGGTATGTGCCTGCTCTCATGCGGGCGGCGGAATCCCGCCTGGAGGAAGCGCGGATCTCCTGGCAGTTGGAGAATCTGAAATGGAGCCCGCGCCGAGATTTCGGCAAGACACGAAACCTCTCGATCGACGCCGTCCGGCGCGCGCGGCACGCGGAGCTGAGAGGGGTTGCGGTTCGCGACTCGCTGAAGACGTTCACCGCGGCGCGCCTCAAGGCCGTGTCCTCCGAACTCAATGCGTTCCAGTCTTACTACGACGACGTGCCCATCAGCGGATCCCACCGCCAACGCGCCGCGAGAACCGAAGTGCTTCTCAAGGCAAGCCGGGCCGCCTACGAGCGCGGGGACTATCTCGTTTCGGCCGAACGCGTGCAGGAAGCCGGCAAACTCATCGATCACGCAGCCGCTCAATCGGAGCAATTCCTGAGAAACTACATGGGGCAGGTCTCGCAGTGGAAGCGGATGGCGAGCGAGACGATCTCCTGGTCGGCCAAGAACAAGGCGGTCGCCATCATCGTCGACAAGATGGACCGCGTATGCATGGTCTACCGCTCGGGGAGGCTCTCGCGGCAATTTCCGGTCGAACTGGGCCGCAATTGGATCGGCGACAAGCACTACAGGGGCGATAAGGCCACGCCCGAGGGAAAGTACCACGTGCGCAAGAAAAAAGGCCCGGGCTACACGCGCTATTATAAGGCACTCGAGATCGATTATCCGAACGCCGCCGATCTGCAATGGTTCCGCGAAGCCAAAAGGAAGGGCCAAGTGTCGGCGCGCGCCTCCATCGGCGGCATCATTGAAATTCACGGCAATGGGGGACGGGGCGAGAATTGGACGGAAGGGTGCGTCGCCCTCAAGAATTCCGACATGGACCGCGTGTTCGAAGCGGCCAATGTCGGCACGCCGGTAACCATCGTGGGCGCCCTCGATCCGGCCGCCCTCGAAAAGAACAATCACGCGCCCAAGAGAAGCGGGCAATAAACCGAATGGACTGAACCGAAAGCCGTCGCCATGGAAGGCAGGAACCAGGAATATTCGAGCGTGCGCAAGAACCGCGCGGCGCGCATCCCACGGCGCATGCTCGGGCTCTTCACACGGCCCCTGGCGTGGGCCGGGAAGATGTTCGCACGCCGTCCCCTCGGGGGCTTCCTCGTTCTTTTGTGCGCGGGTTCTCTCGTTCTCTCGCTCCTCATTCTCTATTATGCGCCGGTATTTCGCGAGTGGATGCTGGCGGCGGCTCCGGCGCGCCCCGCCATGGCCGGGGACGCAGCCGCCCACAAGAAAGAGGTCGAGCGCATACAGGGGCGCATCCGCAACCTGCAGAAGAAGTACGCCGCAATCACTCCGCGCAAGCCGTACCTCGTAGTCGACACATCGAACAACAAGTTCAGACTCATGAGCGGCGATAAGCTCATACGCGAGGGAACGTGCTCGACCGGCAGCTACGTTCTCCTCAAGGCGGGCGACGACCGGCAATGGGTGTTCAAGACCCCCCGCGGGCGATTCCACGTGCAGACCAAGAAAGAATCGCCCGTGTGGTACAAACCCGATTGGGCGTTCGTCGAAGAAGGCCTGCCGATACCGCCGCCGCACTCGCAGGAACGGTACGAAGCGGGTGTTCTCGGGGATTACGCCCTTCATATCGGCGACGGCTACCTGATCCACGGCACACTCTATAAACGTCTTCTCGGAATGCCGGTCACGCACGGCTGCGTGCGCCTCGGCGATGAGGACCTCGAAGTCGTGTACAAGAATTTGCAGGTCGGTTCTCCTGTGTATATATATTGAGCGGCGGGTTTCATCCTCCGGCGCGGCGCGGAGTCGCAAGAAGCGTGGTCACTATGGAAGTTCACTCATATTTCGAGAAACGGCGAACCGGGAAGAATCGTTTCCGCAGGCTGCTGGAGGCCGTCCCGCGCAAGATTCTCGCGATCGTGCTGGCGGGCCTGGCGGCGGTTCCTCCGGTCATCCTGTTCTCTCTCCTCGTCACGATGCCGGCCTCGCGGCTGCGCCACGGCGCCGGACGCAGGGATCAGAACATTCCTTTGTTGCGCCTCGAAGAGTCCTTTTGGCAATCCCGCCTGGAACTCTCGAAGAAAGAAGCGGTCGGCCTGGCGGTGGATCTCGTCGACAGCACGGCGAATCTGGAAATACGCGGCGTGCCGGTGAGAAAGTGCAAGATCCGCCGCATCGAGATCGGCAACGGCATCCGACACCTGCAGAACCAGAGCCGGTTTCTCGTCAAGATGTCGAAGCCTCTTGCGATTCAAAGCGAGACCGCGACTCTCCTCAAAGAACCGATTCGCATCGAGCAGGCGCCCCGGGATTCGGCCGAAGCGCTCAAGGCGGCCGCCAGGCCGTTCAAGCCGGAAATCGTCGATGTGTATTTTACCCTGTCGTTCGGGGACGATTTCGTGCTCGTGGTCAAGCAGATCGAGAAGCCCTCGTCCAAGCAGTCGGCCAAGGAAATCGCCCGTTTGCGCAAGAATAACACTCGCAGCCAGGCGCGGAGCGGCAGGATCGTAACCGCGCCGAAATCCGAGTACTTCTCGCCGTGTTTATCCGATCCCTGCTCGACGGCCGCCGGGTCTCCGACGACAAGATACACGAGCTTGTCCGGGTTCAGGTACTTCTGCGCCGCGGCGAGCACGCCGTCCGGCGTCACGGCCTGCATGTTCTTCGTGTAATTCTGCCAGTAATCCTTCGGCCGGCCGGTATACTCGTCGTCCGCAAACGTGTTGACCATCCTGTTCTTGCTGCTGAACGGATTCACGACGTTGCTGATGAAACCGGCCTTTGAATCCTCGACGATTCCCGCCTCGCATTTCTCGGCGCGGATGCGCAAGATCTCGTCGACGATGAGCCTCGTGCCGAACGCGGCCGTGGCATGCTTGGTCTGGAACCACGCGCGGAAGGTGCCGGGAAAGAGGACGGGGCGTTCGAAGGCGCTGCCGGCATTGTACGCCAGCCCCTCGTCGGAACGCACCCGGCGCACGATACGCGACGTGAATCCGCCGCCGCCGAGGATGTCGTTCATGACGATCAGCGCGAACTCGTCGGGATTGTCGCGTTTGACGCCGATGTGTCCCACCCGAACGCGCGACTGGTTGACATCCTCTTTCTTGATCATGTAGACGCCCGGTTTCGGATCGGGAACCTGGTCGGAGATCGGCGGCAATGAAAGCTGCTGATCGGGCCATCCGGCGAGCATGGCGTTCAACTTAGCCAGGATGTCCTTGGTTTTGAAATCGCCTGAAACGGCGAAGATGAAGTTCTTCGGGAAAAAGTACTTCCGGTGGAAGGCGACAAGATCGTCCCGCGTGATCGATGTGACCGACTGTTCCGTCGTACGGTATGGAATGGTGCACGGATGATCGCCGTACATCAGGAACATCCACTCCCGCGATTCGATGTCGGCGGTCTCGGCGTTGCGCTGTTTCATCTCCGAGAGGAGATCGGCGCGGTAACGGTCGAGGACGGCCTGGTCGAACGCGGGCGTGCGGAGCACCTTCTTGAGGAGCTCCAGTCCCTCGTCGATGTCTTTGGAAAGGCAGAACAGCGAGGCCCTTCCCTGCGTGCCGTCGATGCGGACGGAGATTTCCCCGGCCAGATACGCGAGCCGTTCGTCGAGCTCGCCCGCGCTCATGCCCTCGACGCCGCCGTTGCGCATCACGTAGCCGGCCATATCTGCCACTCCGGCTTTCTCGACGGGTTCATAGATCGAACCAGCGCGAAGGTACACAGTCATCTCGAATGTCGGCACCTCGCGATTTTCCGCCATAAAAGCGGCCGCGCCGCATTTCAGGGTGTGGCGATAGTCGCCCGGTTTGGGCGGCTGGTAGCTCAATTCGGGATATTTCAGCTTGTCGGGATGGCCGGCGATCTCCTGCGCGGCCGCGGCCGGCGCAACGACCAGGAGGGCGACGGCAACCAGCATCGCCGCGAGCGCCGCCGAACGGCCGAATTGTATCATCATACACGACGTTTTCATGTTCGTTTCTCCTTGATAGTGCGCCTTACTTCTTCTCGGCGGCCTTGAGTTCTTTGAGCCGTTCGCCGGCAAGCTTCAGCAGTTTCTCCATCCGCGCCTTCTGTTCCGGATCCTTGACCTGGTCCATCCGCGTGGAGAACATGCCCATCATCTGTTCGAGCTGGGCCGGGTCCGTCATCGACTTGATCATCTGCACCGCCTGCGTGTAGCGGGGATCTTCGGCGCCTGCGCCTCCTCCTTCGCCCTGTGCATCGGCCTTCGAGTTTATGATCAGGACGCTCCGCCGGTCGTTTGCGAGATAGGTATTCGCTACGCGCTTCACGTCATCGGCGGTCACGAGATCGCACATCTTCGGATTGTTGTTGGCCTCGGTCCAGTCGCCCAGGGCGGCGTTCTGGCCGAGATAAAAGAGGATGCCGATGCCCGACATCATGTCCATGAATCTGATCTTCTGGACACGCAGCTGGTTCTTCACCTTCTGCAATTCGGTATCCGTCACGGCGTTGTTTCTCAGATCGTCGATAACCTCGTATATCGCCGCTTCCATCTGTTCGGACCGCACGCCGGAGATCCCTTCGGCGCTGAGCTTGAACGCGCCGGCGTATTTCTTGGAATCCTGCGATGCGTCGACCGCGAGATCGCTCCCTCCTCCGAACATGCGGGGTCCGCCGCCCGCGGAGCTCTTTGCGATGCCCTTCTCTTCCACCAGCTTCTTGAAGTACAAGGCCCCATCATGGTGGGGGCTCTTCTCTGGCTGATCATGGCCGAATTTGGCAGTCCATTTCGGCGCCGC
>JACQXT010000098.1:0-3596 GCA_016208665.1 Chitinivibrionia bacterium
GATTGACCGTCGCCTGGCTGACCATGACAAACAGATCATAGTGCTCGTCCGGACTATCAAGGCACTGTCAAGACCTGCACCGGGTCAACGAAAACGATCGATAGGTTTTCGATAAGAGGAATCCTAACCGACGCCAACTCTATGTTTCTAATGCGGGACATCCAATACTCCAACCAATGGTTGGAGCATGCAGTGGAATAAACTCGGAGATAAGCCAATGAAAACGACAACCGCGATTATTTTGATAGCCTTTTCTCTAATATGCCGTCCATGCAACGGCCACGCAGCACAAAATCCGGCCAATACCAACGAGATCGTCTCAGACCAGCCCGCTTGCAAGCTGATCGATGACTACTTGACCGGCCTCGCAAAAGATAAATCCTTTTCGGGCGGCTTGCTGATCGTCAAGAACAGCGAAGCGATTTTCAAGAAAGGCTACGGATTCGCGGATCGCGAAGATAGCATTCCCTTCACGCCGGCGACTTTGGGCTCGATGGGAAGCATCACGAAGGCGTTCACGGCCGCGGCGATCATGAAGCTCGCAGAGCAAGGCAAGCTGTCTCTAAACGACACTCTCAAGAAGTTCTTCCCCGAAGTTCCCCCCGACAAGGCGCGCATAACGATCAAGCAACTGCTCACGCATTCCTCGGGGCTTCCCGCGATGATCGCGGATGATCAGGGGGATTATCAGATAATCGAGACGGAGCCGTTTCTCGATGCGGTATTCTCCGAAACGCTTCTCTTCGAACCGGGCACGAAGGCGATTTATACAAATATCGGCATGAGTGTCCTGGCGATTATCATAGAGCGGGTCTCGGGGATGGACTACGAGCAGTTCCTGAAGAAAGAGCTCTTCGCACCCGCTTCGATCAAGCACATCGGTTATCAGTTTCCGACGGATCCGGAGGTGCAGATCGCAATAGGCTATCGGAACGGGAAGAATTGGGGCACGCACCAATCCCATTTCGCCGCCGCCGGCGGCGGGCCGTATTGGAACCTGAAAGGAAACGGCGGCCTGGAAGCCTCCCTGGACGACATGTATCTGTGGATCAACGCGATCACGAATAAAACGATCCTGAGCGACACTTCCCTCGCCCAGATGTTCACTCCGCACATTGTCGAGGAAGATACCGACGGCAGGTACTATTTCGGCTACGGCTGCAACGTGACCAAGAGCAGGCGCGGCACGACGGTCATCGATAACGGCGGCAGCAACGGTATTTATTATGCCCGACTCCTGAGGTACCCGGAGGATGGCGTGGTGATGTACATGGTCACGAACGAGAGTTCTATCAACGCCATGATGGTCCTGTCGAATGTCACGCAGCTGTATTTTCTCGGGAAGATCGAGCAGGACGCGCTTGCCATGAAGCCTCGCTTCGAATATCCCCAGGCAGCGGCGGTTTATAATCTATTGCTCGACAAGGGAGCGGGCGATTTCGAAAAGAACCTGCAAGAAGCCGGGATTACGATACAAGACGACATGGCACTACTCGAAGCCGGCCAGGCTCTGACCCGCGACAACAAAATCGACGAAGCCATCGCTCTCTATGAGTATTATACGAAAGCCTTCCCGAATATAGTAGTCGCTCAAAACGACCTGGGCGACTTGTACGTCATGAAAGGCGAGAAAGATAAAGCGATCGCATGCTACAAGCAGGCCCTCGTCCTCAGGCCGGGTAATCCGAGAGCATTGGAAGAGCTGAAGAATTTGGGCGTCGCGGAGTAGGCCGGCGGCCCCTTGCGCTGCAGACGGGTCTGCCGAATGGCGAATGGAGGCAACGCGTGGCACTCGTGGTTCTTCTCAGGGGCGTCAACGTCGGCGGTCATAGAACCTTCCGGCCTTCTATGCTCGCCGAACAACTGAAGCATCTCGACGCCGTCAACATCGGCGCGGCGGGCACCTTCGTGATCCGGCGGCCGGTCAGTCACGCGCAACTGCGCGTTGAATTCGCACGCAGGCTTCCCTTCGATGCCGAGATCATGATCTGCCAAGGGCGCGAGATCGTCAGGCTGATGTCTCGCGGCTTCTTCTCGAACCACGCGCTGCGCCCCGACATCGTTCGTTTCGTGAGCGTGCTGTCCCGGTCTCCCCGTTCGGCGCCGTCGATGCCTATGAGCTTTCCCTCCACCGGCTAGTGGCTGGTGAGAGTTCTCGCGAGGGAGAATCGGTTCGTCGTCGGGCTGTACCGGCGGCACATGAAGACCATCGGCTATCTCGGCACGTTGGACCGGGTCTTCGGGGTGCCGGTGACAACGCGCAACTGGAATACCATCACCGCGATCGCCAGGCTGCTGGATAATGGGGCGGCCTGATGGTCATCGCGGTGTCATTCGGGCTGCGGGGCGCACCGCGCGCCACCTTGCGTGCAGCTGATGCTCATCGTTCGCTTGCCGCCGCGAGTTCAATATCTTTTCACATTATTCTTAAAATGATCTTGACAGGTTTTTGGGGGGATTTTCTTTTTATCCGCGGTGCATTTCCCCATCGACACTCAAAGCTCAAGAGTTGACGCGTATCCCGCGCAAATCGATTCTGCATCGTTTTTGTCTCCTCCGCCCCGTTTCGCCCCTGTGCGGCGCCCGGCGGCGCACGAAAACACACATGCTATACTATGAACAAACGGCGATCCTCCCCATCGTTTGATGCGCCAATTGTCTTTGATTTTCTTGGTGCTTTCGTACATGAGGAGGTTTGCTGTGACTTCGCTCAAGAGCCTTTCCGACAAGGAGCTTCTCGCCCGTATGGCGGGACTCCGCCGCCGCGAGCACAAGACCACGCTGGAGATTCTTTTCCACCTCAACGAAATCGAGCGGCGCCGGCTGCATCTCAAGCTCGGCTGCGGTTCGCTCTATGAATACTGCACCCGGCACCTCAAGTACTCCGCCTCGGCGGCCTGCCGGCGCATACACACCGCTAGGTGTGTGAGGATGTATCCGGAGGTCCACGAACTCCTGGAGCAAGAGAAAGTCAATCTCTCGACGGTTTCCCTCGTCGCACCCATACTTACCGATAAGAACAAGCTCGAGATTCTCGATGCGATCTGCGATAAATCACAGCGTGAGGTCGAATCGATCGCATCCCGGTACCGGCCGCCGGTAGCGCTCCGGGACATGGTGAAGCCCGTCCGGGTTCATGTGTCTGATCGTACCGGAAGCACGATCGGATTGCCTCTCGAACACTCCGGTAGCAGGGCTGAGGTTTCACCCAATCACGCCGCGGTCGCAAACAAGACCTCATGCGAACCCTCGTCGACCTCCGGACAAACCGACTCTGCAATGTCCATCCACCACCGCTGCGGTGGTCAGGAATTATCCACTCGCGCTCCTAACCATATTGGATTATTAGGTAGTTACGAATTCGGCATGCAAGATATCACGCATAAGGCCGGGACGAGAACGGAGCAAAAACTCCTGATACAATTCCTGGCCGACGAGGCGTTCATGAAAAAATACGAAGAAGCCCACTCGTTATTATCCCAGCGTCTCCCGGATACATCGTTTGCGAGTGTGTTCGATGCGCTCATAAGCGAATTCCTCGAGCGCCGCAGCCCGGAGAAGAAAAAAGCCCGACGCGACATGAGAAAGAAACAAAA
>JACQXT010000098.1:3607-4190 GCA_016208665.1 Chitinivibrionia bacterium
GCCCGCTTCCCGCAAAGCCGCGCCAGGCAGCAGCAGGCCGGGTCTCTTTACACCCGCGCCACGCGGTGCACGAACACAATACGACGTCTCCCAGCAACACGCGCCACATTCCCGCATCCGTCCGTGACGAGGTTTTCGCAAGAGACAAGGGGCGTTGCGTCTATGTCGGCACAACAGGCGAACGGTGCGAGTCGACCCAAGCGCTTCAAATCGATCACATCGTGCCCTTCGCGCGCGGCGGTGCCACGATCGCCTCAAATCTCAGGCTCCTCTGCGCGAAACATAATAGAATAGCGGCTGAAGAAGTCTTCGGAGAGGCGATCTCCAGGCGCTATGTGGCGAGAGATTCCGTCCAGCACCGGCGGGAATGATTGACACGCGAAGCGTATCGCGCATAGACGGGACGTCTGCAAATCGCGGAGATAAGCCCTCGAAAGCAAGAGCCGCAGAGGGACCCCTCTCATGGCCGTTCTCTTGTTGCGAAGTGCAACCGCTGGTTGCACTTTATTGCACCTTCACGACTTTCAAACCGCAGACCCGCTCAAGAGGGTCGAAGTCCCGGTCGTTGTGCAAGAGAGCAATA
>JACQXT010000015.1:0-2254 GCA_016208665.1 Chitinivibrionia bacterium
GGCCTCTGTCGGCGAATGCGAGCACGTCGATCATTTCTCCTTTGCTCCCCATATACGACCCGTAGATGGTCAAGTGGCGAGCAAACAGCTGCCTCAAATCCATGGCAGCATCGTGGCCGGTGGTGGCTCCGCACGTAACCAGCCGCCCTCCGGTTGCGAGGCTGAGGATGCTCCGCTCCCACGTCGCGCTTCCCACGTGCTCGAAAACCACGTCCGCCCCTTTTTTCCCGGTAACATGCCGCACGCGCGCGCTGAAGTCCTCTTTCGCATGGTTGATCAGGAAATCGGCGCCGAGTTCTCCGGCCTTCTCGAGCTTCTCATCCGACCCCGCCGTCGCGATGATCGTGGCCCCGAGCATCCTGCCTATCTGTATGGCCGCCGAGCCGACGCCGCTCCCGGCGGCAAGCACGAGCAGGTCCTCGCCGGCGGAGAGACCGGCCCTGCCGACCAGCATGTGCCATGCCGTGAGAAAGGTGAGGGGAAACGACGCGGCTTCGCTGAAACTGAACCGCTGCGGCTTTCGCAGCACGTTTTGCGCCGGAGCCGAGACATATTCCGCGTAGCCGCCGTCAATCTTGTATCCGAAGAGCGTGTACGAGCGGCAGAAATTATCCCGGCCCGAAAGACAATCCCGGCAATGGCCGCATGAAACGCCGGGTGAAAGCACTACTTCATCGCCGACGCGCACGTGCTCCACGCCGCGCCCCACATCCGCAACAACGCCAGCGATGTCCGATCCGAGTATGTGGGGCATGGGAATCGCAATCCCCGCAATTCCCCTCCGCACCCAGATATCCAGATGATTGAGGGCGCACGCCTTGACCCGGATCATGACGTCATCGGACCGCACGACGGGTTCCGCGCACGTTTCATACGCAAGCACCTCGCTCCCGCCATGCCGGTGCATTCGAATCGCTTTCATCCCCCTGTGCTCCTTTCCATACGGTGCGGCGCACGCCGCATGACACCCCCCACCATGCTGTACTATGAGACCTCGATATCTGTCAATACGGGGAAACGGGCACCTGCCGGCCGAAGCTTCCCGGCGAGTCGGATAGAAAGGAAGAGCGGATGCGGTTTTCCGAAACACTATGGAGCCGCCGGACAAGCGTAACTCCCGCCGAAAGCCTACACCATCGCGAAATTGACCTGGTTCTTGCCCTTGCTTTTCGAGATATAGAGCGCCCGGTCGGCCGCGTTGAAGAAGTCCCTCCTGTTGCCGTCGAACACCGAGATGCCGATGCTGACGGTCACTCGTGTCGTAATGCCGGTGTCGGGAACCTTGAACGGGATCGAGGCGATGGCGGATCTTATCTTCTCCGCAACCTTGAGCACTCCTTCATGATTCGTATCGGGAAGCAGAATGGCGAATTCCTCGCCGCCGTATCGCGATGCGATATCGGTCTCGCGAATGGTCTCTTTTACCGTATTGGCGATCGATTGCAGCAGCAGGTCTCCAACGCTGTGGCCGAATTGATCGTTGACCTTCTTGAAATCATCAACGTCAAGGACTATGAGCGCAATATCGCCCTTGTAGAGATTCGCCCGCGTGAGTTCGCTGTTCAGCAGGTTCCAGAAGTGCCTGTGGTTGAATAGGCCCGTGAGACCGTCGGTAACCGAAAGCCGCTCGAGCTTCTCATTCATGTCCTGAAGCGTCTCGTTCTGCGTATTCAATATCTTGTTTTTGGCCTGCAGCTCGACTTTCGCCAGGCTGATGTCCTTCGCCATCTCGTTGAACGTCGATATCATCAATCCGACTTCGTCGTCGCTCCCTGCCTGAATGTTAACGCCGACCATGCCTTCCTTCACTTTTTTCGCTCCGTCGGCCAAGGCCCGCACAGGGCGCAGGATCGAGTGGATGATCTTGAGGGCAAAGAGAATAAACAGGGTGCAGATGAATAGATCGGCGACCAGTATCTTGTTTCTCGTCGTGAGCACGGGACCCATTGATTGCTTGTAGTCCTCCTCGCAAATCAACCACCACTTCCTGTCCGGCAGGAAGACCTTCGATCCAAACACTTTCTCGTCCGCGAAATTGCCGTACGTTTCGACCAGCATGGGTCCCTCTTGCCGCGTAGGAACCTCCATCGCCTTCTTGCCCAGCATGGCGACGGCCTTCCGCCGCGGCTGCGTGAGAAAACACCCCCTGAAATCGAGAATATACATATCGCCGTACGGACTCAAATTGATATCCACCAGGAGGTGTTCGATGCTTTCGAGATAACATTGCGCACAGCCGGTAACCGTCCGATCG
>JACQXT010000015.1:2294-9123 GCA_016208665.1 Chitinivibrionia bacterium
GACGAGGAACCACTGTGAGATCTCCGTTTCGCCCGGAAGAATCTGCGCATCGGAAACCGCGGCCCTTATGCCGCTCTCCTCCCGCACGACTCTGAGATACTCCTCGTATTTCGCGGCATTGTCCGAGCTGCAGTAGACAAGTTCGTCCCCGCTTCCGAGTATTGCAAATTCCTTAAAAACAGGCAGCCTGGCACGGACAAAATCCGTATAGGCGGTGATTGCATCTCGCGCGTTTTGTCTCGACAGCGAATCAGTCGATTGGATGAAGTTTTCGATCTGACGTGCGAACGAGGGCGATCGCGCCAGCACGCCGAAGTCGATCGACGTGTTGTAGTACCACAGGTCAACTTTCCCTTTTGTATTTACGAGGATGGACGGAAACTTTTCGCTTATCTTCTCCTTTAAAAAAGTCTCGGTGCTCCTCATCGTCACCAGACCGATAACCAGAGACGTTATAATCACGTTGACGACCACGAGCGTGATTATCTTAGCCGAGAAACTTTTTCTGATATATCTAAACAATCGATCTCCTCCGGGCGGTCTAGTCAAGCTTGTATAGCAAGAAAAATACACAAACGTCCTGCCGAGGCAGTATTTGGAATGCAGCAGACAAGCTATTTCCCTAAAAATCAAGCGGCGATCGGAATGGTGCTCCAATCGCCGCTCGGGTCTTCGCTTCGCAATCTGCGGGAAGCCGCAGAACTATTTCTTGAACCTTGATGGGAAATTATCGCCGAAGTCCTTGTCAGGATGCAGCTTTCTTGCTCGGCCGACCAGGACATCTTCGCTTTCCGAATGGTTCGGATCCGGCAAGCAGCAATCCACCGGACAGACCGCTTGGCATTGCTCTTCATCGAAATGCCCCACACACTCCGTACACAGGTTCGGGTCTATGACGTAAATGTCTTCGCCTTCGCTTATAGCTCCATTCGGACATTCCGGCTCACATGCCCCACAATTGATACATTCATCGGTAATGTATGTCGCCATCCGCAATCCTCCTCAAAAAAGGAGACGCGCCGAAAACGCGTCAACCCCTGAACTACTTTATTATCAGGGTGTTAGCCTGATTTGGTGCAACTGAGCTTAAGATACCTCACGTCCGTTGTTTTGTCAAGCAAAACGGCATCCGCGCCGCTCAAGCACAGGATTCTTTCTCATCGTGCACAAGCGCTCCTTCCGTGTTCCCTCCATTGCAAATAGCACCACGGACAGGATAATTATTCCCTTTGCATTCCGGGCCCGGCGCCGCTTCTTGCGTTGCCCTTCGGGCGATCCCCGCCCGTGCGTATTCACATGCCGATTTCTATGCCGGCATACACGTTCCGTGTCGCCGCGGGATAGAATTCGCCGCCTTCTCCATGGGTTGCATAAAGCGCATCCGTCACGTTGAAGACCTGCACGATCAAATCGATGTTCCTGAGACTCCACAGTCTGTCGATGTGACAGTTCATCGATGCATTCATAACCGTCGACGGATCCACAACCGTCTCCGGCCGCGGCTCGCCCGATGCGTACCACGCGCCTTCGAAATTATTCGTGTATTTCTTCCCCTCATGGTGCGCCCACACGGAGAAATCGAAGCGATGAACCTTAAACGATACTCGGAGGTTCCACAGCACGCCCGCGAATCCGGCAAGCCTGTTTCCGTCGAGAACGTATGCGACGGTGGAATCCGGGTTGGGCGGATTCCTCATGTATTCCTCCGCGCTGTCGTAGAGCGTATACCGGTCAAGCGTGTTCTTGCTGAACGATGCATTGCCGTTCATCTTCAAGCCCTGCCGAGGCTCGTATTCGGCGGCAAGTTCCAGGCCTTTATGGCTCGTTCGCTCCGCGTTGCCGGTCCTCGGAATGCCGAAACGATCCAGTCCTCCGCTTTTGACGATCTCATCCCGGAAACCCATATAGAATAGATTCAACGAAACCGCGGCATTGTTCGCCGACACATGGTATCCCAGCTCGAAATCGTCGAGCACCTCCGGCTTGACGAGCGGATCGTCGAAGTCGTATTCCCCGGGCGCGATCTCGCTGAACTGCGGCACCGCCCCTCCGCTCGATTCGGCGGCGTCATAGAGGTTCTTGAGTCTCGGTTCCCTGCCCGTCCTAGAGTAGCTGACATACCCGTTCGTCTGGTCCGTGAAATTAACATTGATTCCGATTCTCGGATTCATGAACAGATAGGACACTCTGAAATCGTTTCCCGCAAATGCCTCGTCGAAAATGCGGTAACCGTTGTATATTGCTTGCACGCTCGCTTTCAGCACTACCGTATCCGCCAGATGAAGACCCTCATCGGCATATGCAGACACTATCGTTTTCGCGCCTTTGTATTCGTAGTAGCGCCTGTCCGCGGGCACTCCCGACGCAAGGTTCTGCGCCCATAGCACCGTTCCCCAGTGCACCGACTGGTGGTATCGCGCCTCCAGGCCGGCGTTGAGCTCCCCGCGGGCGTGTTTCACCGACAATCTCGGAAGCCAGCCGCCTTGTTTGTTCGCCACGTGCGCGCGGATGAGCGATTTCCCCGGGTTGGAGCCGGGTGCGAATCCGAATTCGCGTGTAATCCGGTAGTACGTCGTATCGGCCCACGATCCGTCATAATCGAAAAAACCGTCGCCCTGAATGTAAAAGAGCGTGTTGTGCAGAGTCCATTCCTCTCCGAGTGTCGTTCAGATGGCTCTTCGGAATTCCGTAATACGCAAGATGATCCCGTATCGGACCGCCGTATACGTGAATGTTCGCGGTGGTATGCTCGGTATACCGGGCTGCGCCGAAGAAATATGAATTGTAATCAACCCACGAATCGTTCCGGTAGCCGTCGGATAACAGCCGCGAAAACCTCCCGTACAAAGAGTACGTGTTGGCGATGAGGCCGGAATTGAGCTTGAGGGTGTACTTCTGCGTATCGAAGCTTCCGTAACCCATGCCGATGCGCACCTCGGGCAGCGCGGAGAATACCGACGTAACCAGATTCACCGTCCCGCCGATCGCCGGCGGCCCGTAGAACGAACTCCCCGCCCCCCGCTGCAGCTGGATATCCTGCAGGTTGGCGGCGAGGTCCGGAAAATCGACCCAGTACACGTCATGATCCTCCGGATCGTTCTGCGGCACGCCGTTTATCATGACGGAGATTCTCCGCTGGTCGAATCCGCGCAGCGTCAGATAATTGTACCCGATGCCGTTTCCGCTCTCCGAGTAAAAGGACGTTGACGGGAGTTCGCCGAGCAGCATGGGAATGTCCTGCACCGTGTAGCGATCGGCGAGTTCCTCCGAGGAGATATTCGACACGGCCGCCGGCGAATATCGTTCCCTCGCTCTCGTTGCCGTAACATATACCTTTTCCCCCGGCAGAATGGTCTGTTCCATGGCGAACGTCATTCCTGCAATGTCGGAAGAAACCACGACCGTTTTCTTCTGAACCTTGTATCCGAGAAAGCTCGCGCTGACGGTGTACACTCCCTCGTCAACCGCCGCAAAGAGGAAATCTCCTCCTTCGCCGGAAGAAAGGCCGAGCGCCGTTCCTTCGATCATGACGGCCGCTCCCGCGAGACGCGCTCCCGTCAGGCCGTCGACGACCGTGCCGGCGATCGAATAGCGCGAGGCGCTCGCGTTCCCCGCAGCCAGCAAAGAGATCAGGATCGGGATGACAAGCTTTAACCGTTTCATATCGATCACTTCCTCCAAAAAAAAACCACCTGTCGAGGTGGTGAGACAATCTGGAGTTCTTGCGCCGCTTCCCTACGCTGGTATTATCCAGATCAGGTTCAAGGGTCTCTCTCAGGTCCTCAAGACCACCCCTAACGACTGTATGCTGTGTATTCAGCATACGGCGGTATAAAGCGCGTGTCAAACGCAATCTCGATATGGTAGCCTTTTGCGGGTGTGTGCGCACGCCGCCGCTTTCATGCGCTCGAACACGAACAAGAGAGGTAAGACATGGCTCTCTCCGATTCAGGCGCCATGCATGAGGACCCGGATGAATTTCGCGCCGCCGTCGATCGGGCAACCGCCTGGATAATAGACTACTTCAAGCATCCTGAGCGCTATCCGGTTCTGTCCCGAGTCAAACCCGGAGATGTATCGCGCTCCTTTTCCCCGTCGCCGCCCGAGCGCGGCAGACCTCTCGAAGCCATACTCGACGATTTCGAGCGGGCAATTGTCCCAGGCATAACGCACTGGAACCATCCGTCTTTCTTCGCCTATTTCGCGATTTCAGGGTCCATGCCCGGCATCCTTGGGGAATACCTGAGCGCCGCCCTCAATGTGAACGGCATGCTTTGGAGGACGAGCCCTGCCCTGACCGAGCTGGAGCAGGTTTCTCTCGGTTACCTTCGAGACATGCTGGGCCTTCCGAAAGACATGTTCGGCATGATACTGGACACCGCCTCGACCTCGAGCCTCATCGCAATCGCCGCGGCCCGCGAGGCGCTTCAGGATCTCGACATTCGCGTCAAGGGAATGGCGGGCAGAAGCGACCTGCCTCCCCTTATACTGTACACTTCCCGCGAATCCCATTCCTCCGTGGAAAAGGCCGCCATCGTCCTGGGAATCGGCCAGGAAAACGTGCGCAAGATCGCTGTGGACGATCGCTTCAGAATGGATGCGGCGGATCTCGAGAGATGCATCGAGCGCGATATCGCATCGGGCAAACGCCCGTTTTGCGTCGTCGCCACGGTCGGCACGACCTCAACAACCAGCGTCGATCCGGTCCCCGCCATCGTGGAAATCTGCGGGCGTTTTTCTCTCTGGCTCCACGTAGACGCCGCCTATGCGGGAATGGCCGCCATCCTGCCCGAAATGCGGCACACGCTCCATGGATGCGGCTCGGCCGACTCGCTCGTCGTCAATCCGCACAAGTGGCTCGCAACGCCTATCGATATCAGCGCGTTCTACTGCCGCAAGCCGGATATACTCAGGAATGCGTTTTCATTGGTGCCCGAGTACCTGAGAACGCCCGAGGATCCGGCCGCGACCAACCTCATGGACTACGGATTTCAGCTTGGCCGCCGATTCCGCGCCCTGAAGCTCTGGATGGTCATAGAATATTTCGGAGTTCGAGGCCTTCAGTCGATGATCAGAGAGCATGTGCGCCTCGCCCGAGCGCTCGAGAGCCGCATCGTGGAGAGTCCCTTGTTCGAGCTCATGGCGCCCGTCCCGTTCAGCACCGTGTGTTTCCGCCTCAATCCATCGGCGCAAGCGTGCGTTGCCGCAACGGAATCGGAGGATTCGCGGGAAGCGGCCTCGCAGGAATTGAACGAGGCGCTTCTCAACGCCGTCAACGCCACCGGCGAAGCGTACCTTTCGCATACAAAGCTCAATGGGAGATTTTCTCTCCGGTGCGCCATCGGCAATATGCGAACCGCCTCCCGGCATATTGATTCGTTGTGGCATATTCTGAATGAACAGGCAAGCGTGATCCTGAAGCTATAAGATGTAATCACAAGCCATTATGCTGCTCGATGCGCGCCCGGCAGGCTGTTCCCGGAACCGAACGGCGTCGAGAACCTGACTCCCTCGGCGATCCGTCGCTCGATGCCGCCAAACTGCCCCTTTGCAAAACGATTCGATTCGTGTAAGCTAGTCCCCGATCGCAATGGCAGGATCCGAGGCCGGATGATTCCTTCCGCCGGCTTTCCCCACGATCCGAACGTGCCGGGCTTTGCATCCCGATCGAATATTGGGACGCGACGCATGTATGTAGCCGTCGAGACGGCCGGGTTTCCATGGCGCCGGGATCGTCTTGGAACCTGACAGCCGTCCGTTCGTATATATAATACGTGTTTCTCTAACTTTTTTGAAAGGAGCACCGCAATGAGTATTGCGAACTTCAAAGAAAACCGGCGGTTGGCGGCCGTTTCGTTGTTGACCGTTGTTCTGTGCGCGCTCACGGCGGCTTCCCCCGCGGGAGCCGGCAAATGGCAGGGCAAAGAAATAACGAAGGAAGGCGTTCTTCACGTCATGAATCCCCCCGAAGCAATGGAGCCTGCCGTAACGGTCAAGCTCAAAGAGCTGTGGCGCCTCGGCGGCGAAACCGAATCCGAAGACGAGTTTTTCGGGCTGATCAGCAGAATTGTAACCGATAAGAGTGGAAACGTATATCTGCTGGACACCCAGCTTTCCGAAGTGAAGATCTTTTCGCCCGACGGCGAGTATCTGCGGACAATCGGGCGCGCAGGCGAAGGCCCCGGAGAGTTCCGGACGCCGACAGGAATGTTTTTCACGCCCGAAGGCAAGTTGGGGATTCTCCAGGTGGCTCCGGGCAAGATCGTCCTGCTCACGCCCGAAGGCGAACCGGCCGGCGAATACCCGCTCCCCAAGACCGAGGACGGCGGTTTCCTTATCCTTCGCAATGGAGCTTCGAGAAACAACAGCCTCGTGCTCGCCGTTTCAAAGAATGCATTTTCGGAGGGGAAATTCGACCAGACGCAATACCTTTGCAGCCTGAATCCCGACGGAACTGAAAAGACGCGCTACTACGAGGAAGTTCTGAGCATCGATTTCGCCAATCCCGTCATGGACGACTCAAAATGGAACAACTTCAACAACCGCTGGACGCTTGGATCGGACGGGCGCGTATTCGCCGCTCCCCTGTATGATCAGTACGCCATTCACACGTGGAAAGCGGACGGAACCCTCGACCGCATCATCGAGCGCGAATACAAGCTTCAGAAGCGGACCCAGGAGGAGCTCGACCTCGTTAACAAGATCCTTCAGGTATTCGTCCGGCAGATCCCGAACGGCCAGATCAAGGTCCATGACTACAACAGCAACATCGAGCAGATCCACACGCGTGAGGACGTCGCCCGAGAAATCCGAAATCGCACGGGATTGA
>JACQXT010000099.1 GCA_016208665.1 Chitinivibrionia bacterium
GTCGACGAAGATGTCGCCCAGCGCGAACGAGAATCTTCCGGCGCGCCCGGGGTCCGCCGCGAACAGGTCCTTCATGTGCGTCCGCCTCATGGTTTCGAAATGGGCGGAGAGTTTGGTCCAGCTTCGTGTCTTCGTGGGATCGATCGTATGCAGCATATTCCGCTCTCAGTCTTCGTACCACGACTCCGCGCCGTGGCAGGATGTATTGTTGAGGCCCGAGCACGAGCCGCTAAGGAACGTGCCTCCCTTGAGAATGGACACCGTCTTCACGCCGTCCGCGTGCAGCCCGAGATCCACGATCTGCATCGTCCGGCTGACCACGGAGGCGTGGCACTCGATGCAGTCGAAACCCTCCTCGCGAACGTGTTTGTCGTGCCGCCCCGTAAGCTTCGCGGGATCGCCGCCCACGTCATGGCACGATCCGCAGCCGGCCTGATTCGCGCCCGCCCAGACGGGTTTGTTCGCCGCGTTGCCGCCGGTGAAATTGCCGTGGCAGTACGTTCCCGAACAGGTCCGCGCGGAACGGCTCCACGCTGCGCCGCCGCCGTCCGCGATGCCGCTCCAGGTGATTTCGGCGATGTAGTCGAGCGGCTGTCCGCTCGGGCGGCCCGGATCCAGATGGTTCGGGCTGAAGACGAATGTCGGAACGATATGGCACGCGCCGCAGGCCGCGGGGGCGCCCAGCGACGATGCTTCTAGATGGACCGTGTGCGCGCCGACGGCGAGAGACGTATCGGATGTTTCGCCGTCCAGGCCGTAGGGCGGGGCGCCGGTCATGTTGTCGAGGCCGCCGTGGCATTCCACACAAGCATCGGTCCCGGCGCCGTGGCAATCCGCGCATGAAACGCCCGACGAGCCGCCGGATGCTTCGATGCCGTGGCAATGTTCGCATGCGGCCGTGCCGTCCAATGAGACGAAGCGCCCGTGAAAGTCGGGCGACTCCGCGTCCATCCAGCTATCCGGATGCGCGCCGGGGAGCGTAACGGGGTCCCGCTCCGTGCTGCAGTTGTGCAAAGAGGCGGAAGCGATCAGCGCGGCCAGCATCGGAGTCCATTTGCGGAGTATATCTCGGCGCCGAATGATATGACCTCCTGTCAATCCTCGTCCTCGTGGCAGTAGCCGCAGAATCCCTGTCCCGGATTGCGCGTGTTCGTGTGGCACCGGAAACAGTAATAGCCGTCGTCGGTGTGCCACGGGCCGTGCGAGCCGAACAGGTCAAGATGAGGCGCATGAAAGCGCGGATTCGTGCCTCGCACGCCGTCGGCGTCCTCGTGGCATCCGCTCCGCGCGCACGTGGGATCGCTCGATTCGTGGCACGCCTGGCACGCTTCGACGTCCCGCCGTGCCGCGCCGCCGTGGTCCGCGAGCCACTCGACGGTCGAGTGCAGCAGCGGAATCCGATTTTCGCGCTCGTGGCAGGCATTGCAGAAGGATCCGGCTTCGTGGCAGCTCGCGCAGTCCATGCTCTTGCTCTTCGCATCCAGTGGGAGTCGTGCCGATGGCGCCAGTCGCCGGGATGGATGTCCGTGAGCGCAAGGCGCTCGCCGTGGCAGAGCGCGCACGCGTTGCTCGTTGCGGCGCCGTCATGGCAGGTGAAACAGGCGCGCATGGTCGGCATGTATTCCGGGCGCGACGCCGTGCTCGAGGCGATGCCGCCGTGGCATCCGGCGCACTCAGCTCCGCGGGCCAGGTGGTTCTTGTGGCTGAAAAATATCGTTCGCTCCGGATGCGGCGAGGCCTGCGGCTCATCCGGATTCTTGTGGCACAGGGCGCACTTATCCGTGGCTTCGACTTCGTGGCAGCTTCCGCACGCATCCATGGCGGGGAAATTCCGGTCCTCCGCCGCACCGCTCTCGAGTATGGCCTCATGGCAATCCGTGCACGCGAGATCGGCGTGGTTCGCGTGCGCGAATACGATGCCGCTCTCCGGCGCCGTCAAACCCGCAGCGGGGAACCGCTCCGCGAGCAGGACGCCGGTTAAAACGCCCGTCGCGATGAGCACCGCGCAGAATGCAATTGCCGCCGCACGCATCATGGCCCCTTTCTCCCGGCGTCCGGGCGCGACGCCGACGATGCCGGCGCATCTTTCATGGAAAAGTCCTTCGCGATCTGAAGGAACATCCTGCCGTCGTCCGTCATCACGGCGTTTCGGAGATACTGGACCTCTGTGCATATCGTGACCCCGTATCCCGGCCGCCAGCGCGCGCCCGCGCTTGCCGCGTACGAGTCCGAGCGTTCCCTCTGCTCGAGCTGCACGCGATAGCGGAAAAGGTTGGCGGACGCAAAACATTCCCACCGGTTGCCGAGCCTGAGATTCACGCGGCCGCTCACGCCGTCGTTGTCTCCCGCGTATCCTGTCTGATGAATCCACGAGATCGAATAGGCCGGAGCGCTCACTCCCAGTCCCGTCCGCCACGTGTCGTCGCCCGTCGTGAGGTCGGCCAGCACATGAGCCGTTACCGAAAGTTGGCGCCACACGCGGCGGCGCGCCTCGGCGCGCGCGATCCGGTATGGTTTGAAATCGATCAGCGTGAATATCGAATTGGCCGCCACCGACGGCTCGCGCCGGAGGTACTCGCCCGAAACGTACCATTTCCCCGGGCGGTAGACCGCGCGGGCGAGCATGTCCGCCATGCGCGCATCGGCGATGTTGTAGGCCGCGCGCCCGTACAGTTCCGCAGCGCCGATATACTGCGCCGCGTCGATTCCGACGAGATGGCGGCTCTCCTCGCCCTCGTGCCGCTTGAGCATCCAACTCGCGCCGAGGCTCGTCGACCGGACCGGCTTCGCGCGCAGGCGGGCGCCCGCCACGAGTTCGTCGCTCGCCGCGCGTATCTTATCGGGATCGTCGCTCGACACACGACTCCCTCCGAACACCTCGAGCCGAAGCATGTCGAGCGGGCGGTGTTGAATGCGCACGCCGTCCATGAGGGCGCTCCCGGCGCCCGTGTACACGAACTGCCTGCCGATCGAGAGGTCGGTTCGCGGCGGAATATTTTGCAGGCGGACGTACGCGTCGTAGACAAAAAGCGACGGATCGCCCGGCAACTCGTCCGCGAAATCCGTCGTCCAGCGAAGCGACGTGTGCAGCATGAGCGATCGGCCGCCGAGCCCCTGCCAGGCGAGCATGTTTCCCTGGAAACGAAGATAGGGGCGAAGATGATCGTCGTTCGATCCCCGGTATGCGTAGAATTCGGATGAAATGCGGCCCGTGAACTCACTCGCGTGCGCGCGGGCGGAGATGCAGCACAGGCTTATAATAAGAATTGCAGGCAGAGATGTGTGCTTTAAGTGGATCACCGCAGGCACCTTTGTTCGTCTGATTTTTTCCGTTCTTCCGGCGCGAACCGGAAGGGAAGTATTCCCATGGTACCTGCCGGGCGGCTTTTCAGTCAAATATATAAAGAGAATCGCCGGATTTCTCCGCAGGCACGCAAGCCGCCGGCGCATCGATATCATCAACCGCACGGCACCGCGTCTGGTACGTCAAGCCCGACGGGACGGGGGACGCTCCGACCATTCAGGCCGGCGTCCATCTTGCCGATGACGGAGACGAGGTCGTGCTCGCCGACGGGATCTACATGGGCGAAGGCAACCGGGACATCGATTACCGCGGGAAAGCGATTACCGTGCGCTCAGAAAGCGGCGATCCGGCTTCGTGCGTCATCGACTGCTCCGACGACTCTCTCCATGTTCACATCGGTTTCTATTTTCATTCGAACGAGGGCGCCGCATCCGTGCTTCGGGGAGTCACGGTGCGGCGTTTCAAGATGGGCGACGGGATCCTGTGCAAGCACTCCTCGCCGACGATCGCCATGTGCGTTTTTGCGGAAAACCGGTTCCGTTCGGGTGTGGGCCTCTTCTATGCCAACCCGTCCATCGTCGATTGCCTGTTCGACCGCAACAATTACGGCTTGCTCTGCCAGGAGTCATCTCCGGCGGTCACGGGATGCACGTTTACGGGGCATTCGAATTACAGCTTGTCGCTCTATTACGGCGGCCCGAATCCCGGCCCGAGAATCGAACGCTGCACCTTTAAAGGCAACTCGGGAGAATGGGACAGCATCATATGGACGCGGAGCGCCATGCCGCTCTTCAAGAATTGCGTCTTCGCCGATAACACGATAGACGTCCTCGAAGTGATCCGGGACAACGTTGTGATCGAAGGCTGCACGTTCGAAGGCAATCGGGGGTACTCCGGCACGGGCGTGAACCTCTACAACTCGATCGGCGCCGTCATCCGCTGCACGTTCACGGGAAACACGGCGAGCGGCCGCGGCGGCGCCATGTCCGTTGCGGAATCGGATTGCACGGTGGATAGCTGCACGTTCGCGGGGAACACCGCGCGTCTCGGCGGCGCGATTTCGCATTTCGGAATGGCCGGCGACCTGGTCGTGAGGAACTCGGTGTTTTTTGGAAACGAAGCCGCCGAAGACGGCTCGTGCATCTTCAGCGAGGGCCGCGACACGTACTTCTCCTTGTCCCTCGAGCTCAGCGGCAACACGATGGCCGGGAACTCTGTCGGCGGCGCCGCCGAGGCTGCCACGGCCGGGGGCAGCGCAGCTGACGGCGATGGCGCGGCTTTCAGAAGCGCAGCAAGCACCGGCGGCGCGATCGGGTTCGGCGTCGGGAGGTTCGATGTCGGTCTCGATCGTTCGATCATCGCCCTCAATTCTCCGGGGTGCGCGATGAACGGCGGCGCCTCGGCCGTCGACGCGGTTGTCTCATGCTGCGATATATTCGGGAACGCGGGCGGCGACTGGACCGGCTCCCTGGAAGGCAAGTCGGGCGGCAATGGAAATATCTCCGCCGACCCTTTGTTTTGCGACCTCGAAGGGGGAGTGCTCACGCTCTGCGATACGTCCCCGTGCCTCCCCGGCAATCACGGCTCGGCCGCCGAATGCGGCCTCATGGGCGCTCTTGGTCTCGGATGCGAGATGTATGCCCTCTCACTCGACATTCTTCCCGGCTCCTGCCCGAATCCATTCAACATGGAATGGTTCGGCGATGTGGATGACGGAAACGGGAACGAAACTAACAGCGGCGTCCTCCCCGCCGCGATCGCCGGAGGCGCGAACTTCGATGTTTCCGCCATCGATATCTCGAGCATTCGCCTCGAAGGCATTGAGCCCCTGCGCGCGGGCATGGAAGACGTGACGCAGCCCGCTCCGCGCGGCGAGTGCGCATGTCCCGGCGGAGTGCCTGGCGAAGAGTCCGGCGGGAGCCCCGACGGGCACATGGACCTCACGCTCAAATTCAGCCGCGGGAAACTCGCGCTCGCCATAGGCGAGACGAGCCCCGGCGATGAAATCGTGCTGGAGCTCACCGGCGCGCTCAATGACGGGACGAAGTTCGTGGCGCACGATTGCGTGCGCATTCCCGGCGGCCGGGGTGGCTCCGGCCGCGAAGACGCCCCGCCCGCCGTACGTCTGGGTGCCGCATCGCCCAATCCTTTCAATCCCGCTGCGACTATCCCGTTCTCGTTGCCGTCGGAGATGCACGCGACGCTCTCGGTCTTTAATACGGAAGGGAAGCTCGTAGCGACGCTCGTGGATGAGACGCTCGAAATGGGTGCGCACACGGCCGTGTGGAACGGCGCCGACTCGAGCGGCAATCCCGTCGCTTCGGGTGTGTATTACTACCGCTTGCGGGCCGGAGCATCCGTACTGACCGAAAAAATGACGTTGCTGAAATGAGCGAAACACCCCGTCACTCCACGAGGCGGCCTGATTCATACCTCACCGCGCGTCCCAGCCATTCCGTGAAATAGCTGTCCGGCGGCCGGAGCTCCTCCGGCCACGAGCGCATCAACACGCGGAACTCGTCCGAGATCCGGACAGAGAGCGGACGAAGCGTCGAATCGAGCGTAATGAGAATCATGTGGTTCTTGTCGTGCCCGATATCGACGGAGATCATCCGCCGCCCATCGTGATCGGTGAACGTCTTTATCTGCGAGGCACGCAAGCGCTCCAGCTCGAGAAGCTGCATGTATGCGGGATCGAGGTTGGGGAAGACGATGCGGACGAGCGATGAATCCGTCAATGTGCGGCTCGCATCTTTGGCGGGAAGGACGAAGCCCCCGCCGCAGTGCCGCTCGTCGAGCGCGATGAGCGTGGCGCCCGTTTTCATTGAATATTCGAAGGCAGGCCGGATACCATTTGCCGTGAAGATAGAGGACGAGCAGATCGAGCCGTCCGTCATGGTCGAAATCCATGAAGTGAAAACTCCTCACGCCGAAACCGGCCTGATCCATCATGCCGGATCCAAAAACGGAAGCCAGCGTTGTCTTATCCGGCAATTTCTCCCACACGGGTTTTCCCGTCGAGCGATCGCGCACGAACATCTGCCCGCAGTCGCTTGCCTGGGCCGTGAGGCCGTAGACGATCCACGGCTTCCCGGGCCAGCGCGCCGGTTCGTTATCGATGAGGTCGTACGCCGTGATCGGCGAGAGATGCGTGCAACTCCAGAGCTTGACGCCGAAGAACCTTTCCGCTGCCCTGATCTTGTTGCCCTCGATGCGTATTTCGGGATTGGAAACGGCGAGGTGCCTGATGCCGAGTATGACGGCGCAGACGATCGCCAAGGCCGCGATGGCGTAGGCCGTCGAGCGTTTCCCCCGGGCATGGGCGCCGATCGGCGCGCCGGCACTCGAATCGTGCGCTCCGGATAGTTCGCGGTTGCCTCCCATGGGGCGGATTTGACATTGATCAAGAAATTCTTCAAAAGGAATGCCGAGCGCGGATGCGAGCAGTTTGAGCGTCTTTTCCTGGACGCGGTCTCGCCGGCCTTTCTCCAGGTCGTCAATTGTGCGGGGGGTGACTCCGGCCTTTTCGGCCAGATCCGCCTTCGTGAGCTCGGCTTTGACGCGCAGATCAGCCAGACGCTCCGCGAGCGTCGAGTTCGATATGTCGATGTTCTTTTTCAAAATGGTATTCGATGCATGGACCGTTTGCATGAACGGCGAGATTCTGCAATGTATACATGAAGTCCTTGCGGGCGGTCAAGATTCTTTGTGGCGTGGCGTGGATCGCGCCCTCACACCCGCATCTGCAGCTCTTTCGCAAGCGCCTCGGCGGGCCGTATGATCTCTTCTTCCATGCAGGCGAGGAGACCGTCGAGGTTTTGATAGAAATACGTGGGAAGCACCGTGAGGTGATTTCTTCGCAGATTCTGAAGAGTGACCGGTTCCGCTTCCGGACTATCGAGGAGAATCGGCTTCACGGGCACTGCGACCGTTCGCACGATGTGCGGCACTTCTTCGAGGACGATGCGCGCATCGGTGAAGTCGGCGATCACGAACTTCGCCAGGTGCGCAAGCGTGCATACGGTTTCCGTGAAGTCGCGCGAGTGCGGCTTTTCGAAATCGAAGAGGATCGGGCAGTAGCCCCGCGCGCGGAGGTCGTTGCGGATGGCGTCCAGCGTTGTCTTGCAGCCCTGCTTGAACCGTCCGAGGATCAGGACCGCCGTGCTGGTCACGTTGTCGATGACCAAGCGGATTTTCTTGTTGTTGAGGATGAGGTAGATGAACTGCGCTACCTCCAGGTA
>JACQXT010000100.1:0-8638 GCA_016208665.1 Chitinivibrionia bacterium
TCGCTTCTCGGGACGATGGAGGAAGAGGATCTCGGACACTTCCGATCCAATGTTCTGTGGGCGATCGGCCGGCTCGCACCCTCAGCGAGGGATGAGAGCGAGGCCGCGGCTCCGGCGGTGCTGGCCTGTCTCGACCATGCGGATTCTCAGGTCCGGGGGATGGCGGTCTGGTGCCTGAAGCGGATGGGGATGCGGGAACGCCTCGCGGCCCGCGAGGATCTGTCCGTCGACGAGGGACAGGTGGAAGTATATGAAAAGGGGAATCTCAACCGCGCGCGTGTCCGGGATCTGCTCCATACTTAAGCTTGCCGCGGAGTCCGGGCCCTGATCCGTTCATGAGCGCGCATCGGCGGCGCGATCCGGGAGACCAGCGAGAGAGAGCAACGCCGCTTTTTTTCGCTCCCATTCCTCGCCTCGGCGCGCCTTGAGTGCCTCTATCTCTCTCGACAGCGAATCTTTCTTCTCGAGTACCTCCCGCATGGCCCGAGCGATATCCTCCGCCGTGTTGCTCGTGAATACCGCGCCTCCGTCGAAGTAGCCTCTGAGCGTTTTCGTGTCGGAGAGAACGAGCGGTTTGCCCGCGCCGACTCCTTCGTAGGCGCCGCAGAGAAGGCAATTATCCCGCTTGGTAAGATCGACGACCGCATCGACCGAGCGGAGGAGCCCGAAGTATTCCTCATCGGAGATATAGCCGGTGAGGACGACGTTCGCCGGCGCCGCCGAAGGATCGATGCGGCGCTTCCTGTAGTTTCCAACGGCGTACACCGTGGCGGCGCCGCCGAGGAGCCGGGCCGCTTCCAGGGCTTCCTCATACGGCTCGTCAGCAGCCCACGAGGTGATCAGCAGGAGATTCTTGGGTCCCCTGAGCCGCACGGCGGCGGCCGGTATGTCGGGAACCTTGTCCGGGAGAACGAACGGCCTCCCGCCGTTTCGTTCCACGACTGGCGCAAGAGCTTCGTTATGAACGATGGTGACATGCGCGTAGCGGTGAATGAACTTCGCAAGCAGGGCGAGCGTCTTGGATCTGCCCTCCCGCGGGAGTACGCCGTTGTTATGAGAATCGACGATCGTCTTGAATCTCAATATGAAGCTCAGCTTCACCATGAGGAGCGCGAGCAGAATGGAGGGATTCTGGCAGAACACGACGGCGGGTCTGCAGCGCACGAGAGCGCCGAACGTATTCGAGATCCCCGCAGCGTACCGTTTCAAGCGGCTCCGCTCTCTCGCGCGGGGGGCGATGAGCGGGATTCCCAAGGCCGCGGCTATCGTGACGGACCTCCGGTGGTGTTCCCAGGCGATCCAGATTGCGTTCCGTTTCAAATCATTCTCCGGTTCGTTTCGCTGCGCACGAGGCCTCGCCGCGCATGCGAGGCCCGCGGCTCCGGGCGGGCGCCTCGCCTCGCCGCATATTCCGTATTCTGCGGCGCAGCTCTCATCGGCTGTTCCGGGCGATCACGTCTCGATACGCTTCCAGATATGAACGGGCCATTGCTTCCAGCGAATACTTCGAGCGCACGACCTCCTGCGCCCGGCGCGAAAGCTCCCCGGCAAGGCCGCGGTCCTGCATCAACTTCTTCACGGCGTCCGCAAGCGCCCGGGGGTCGGCCGGCGGCACGAGCAGGCCCGCTTCTCCGTTCAGGAGGAGGTCAGGAACGCCTCCCACCGCGGTTGCCACGACCGGCGTCCCCGCGTGCATCGCTTCGAGGATGGCGATCGGCAGTCCTTCCGTCAACGAGGAAAGCACATAGACGTCGAAGTGCCGAATGTAGCGCTTCGCGTCCGCCTTATAGCCGGGCAGCAGGATCCTCTCGCGCAATCCGAGCTTGCCGGCTGCGCGCTCGATCTCCCGCCGTTCGGGGCCGTCGCCGATGACGACCAGCTTCGCATCCGCTCCTCCGGCCACCAGGAGCTCGAGAGCCGACAGCAGGTGCCGGTACCCCTTCTCCCGCGACAGCCTGCCGATGGAGCCCATGATGAAGGAGCCGCTGCGGCGGAATGCGGCGATGTCGTCCGAGGCATCCTGTGCGCACTCCTTCCGCGCCGGCGGCGCGATGCCGTTTTCGATCACTATGACTGCGAGGTGGGACGCGCCTTTGAGCGGTTTCCGCTCGAGCATCCCGCGGCTCACCGCCACGACCGATTCGGTGAATCTGAGGCTGAGGACGTCAAGAATCTGATAGATCCGGCCTTTGGAAAAACACCGTGTATTCGTCCAACCGTGAAGGGTGCGCAGCATCGGAACCGTTCTCATGCGCCTCGGGATGAAGCCCAGAAGGATATTCCCCTTGTAGCCGTGCGTATGAATGAGATCGATTGAACGGCGTTTCGCATATCCGATGATCGCCGCCGCCGCTCGTATGTCGGGCCCGTTGAACGCGGTGAATCTCACGACCGGAATGCCGCGTGCGCGCGCCTCCGACTCGATCGGTTTCTCGGGCTGGCCGTTTCTGCCGATGCTGCCGATAACCGGTTCGACGCCGAGCGCGCGCTGCTCGGACGCGAGGCCGAGCAGCATCGTTTCCGCTCCGTACATGCCGCCGCTGTCGATGACGTGAAGAACTCTCATGAGATCGTTTCCGTGTGCGCCCCTGCCGGGCTTCGGCACAAAAACATGCCCGCGCGCCCCTGCCGGCCGCAAACCGAGCCGGATCGCGAGCGCCCCTCACAGCAGGTGCGAATCGTTCGAGATGCGCGCACCCTCGCTCTCGAACGCGAGCCCGGGCACGACGGCATGATAGCGCGCCGCGATCATCTCGACCAGCAACAATGCGTGCATCTCCAGGTATTCCCGGCGCGATAGATTGCGCCCGTTCTTCTTCATGACGCCTTCCAGCAGGGGACGGCTGTCGTAGAGGGAGCGGGACGCCGCGCCGCTTGCGACGATGTCGCACCAGGCGCGCGGCACGAACAGGCCGGACTCCCGGTATTTCGCGAACTTCTTCCTGCTGAAGTGCCGCCGGTAGGACGACGAGACATCCTTCAGCACCCACGCGCAGTAGAGCGGGAGGTTTCTCAACGCGACCGGCTCCATCGGGGCGCCGTCGTCGGTGGGAATCGCCGCGAGCTCCGGCGCGAGGCGCCGCACGCCCGTCGTGATGAGCCGCCGCCCCAGGCGGTGCCGCCAGGGAATCCGCATGCTGACCAGCGTGATCTCCTGGGAATGAAACGGGTACATCACCCTTCGCAGGTGGGAGATGTTCCACGACCACGTGCTGTGCATGAGCTTGAAATGATAGTAGCGGTCGAGCTTATAGACATTCAGGATATCCGGCAGGGAAGCATCCAGGTCGGCGTAGGGCTGCATGAGGGCTCTGTCGTGAGCCTCGAGCGTGAGCGCGCCTCCGCTCACCCGGGCCAGGTCTGCGTCGGGGGACGCGTAGAGCTTGTGCTTGAGGAACGCCCGTTGATTGACCGTTCTCGAGATGCCGATTCTGTGGAGTTCCTGTCGCCAGAAGTAATCGCGGAAGAGCTCGCCCGCGATCGATCCCAAGAGGCCTCCCGCCGTCTCGCGCGTTCGCCGTTCGAGAGCCAGGCGGCCCGCGACATACGGCAGCAGAAACTTGCCGTCCGAGAGAACCGCCCAATCGGCGAGCTCGTCCGCGGCCGCGTTCTCCGGCTCGTCCTGGCGGCAGTGTATGAGTTTCCAGCCGTAGAGAGCGGCGATCTTGCCGGCGATCGCGCGGTCGAGATGGCCGTCCGGTCCCGCGACGCGCCATGTCACCGCCTTCCCGCGCGATCCTCCGTCCGCCGAAGCGAGCACCGCCGCGGTCATCCTGGTGTCGTTGCCGCCGCTCAAGTCGACGAGGGTCCCGGGATCGGAGACCGCCGGCGGAATCACGCGCGTGATGACGTCGACGAAACGGTCGACGGCCTGGGCGAACGAGGCCTTCTCGACGGGGCGGTAGAGAGGTTGCAGCTGCACGAGGCGGGCAGTGCGCTCCCTGAGATCGAGCCTCACGGCGCGCCCGCACGTGGCTTTGTAGACGCCTGCGTAGAGCGTTCTTCCCGGCGGAACGTCGCATCCTCGCAGGTGGGCCGCGTACGTCACTCCGTCGATGCGCCGGCGCAGGAGGTTCGCGATGAGAGACGCCTTGCTTGCGATCACGACGACGTCGTCGTTCGAACCGTAGTAGAAACTGTGCTGGGCCCACATGTCCGTCGAGACCCACACCGTTTCGGTGACGTGATCGTACGAGACGAGACAGTAGGTGCCGGAGAGCGGCTCCGCGTCGGGCAGTTCGCGCGTTCGATGGGAATGAACGAACGCGCGGGCATCCGCCTCGCCGAGGTGATTTCTCCCGCTTCCCATGCGGTAGCACCAGCCGAACGCGATCAACGCCGACGCGCCGGGACGGTCCTCGCTCCCGCCCTCCCAGATGGTGCCGAAGCGGTTCGGCGTTATATCCGCGAAGAGGCGGAAATCGTACTTCTTGATGGTGATGCTGTGGGGATTCGGGCGGCGGATTCCTTCTTGGGAGATGCGGACCGGCTCATCGGGATTGTCTCCAAGGGGACTCTTCTTGCCGAGGACCAGGTAAAATTCGGACATTCGTTTCTCCCGGGCGGCGGCCGGCGGTTAGGCGACGCATATCGCTTCCCTCAGAAGGGAAGCACGGTCTCCGGTTGTTCCTGTTTCCATTTCTTCAGTTTGAATGCGTCGGGTTTGGATTCGAGGACGCGTTTCAGCCACGCGTCCGAATATCCCCGCTCCTCCGGCCTTCCCGGGCTCTCCTGCACGTAGCCGTCGTTGTATTTCGTGATCAGGAACTCGCCGAGTTCGCGCCATTTCGCGACGACGTCCTCGGCGCGGCCGACGGAGTAATCGGTCAGATACGCGGCGGCGAGCTCCGGATTCGATTTGTACAGGTCGAGGGCGGTCCGCTCCACGGCGGGCTGGAGCGCGAAGAGATCCCCTTCGAGCTTCCGCTGAACAGCCTTGATGTCCTCGATCATGAGCGAGTAGCGCACATTGGCGAAATTGGCCACGAAGTTGAAGACCCACCAGGCCGAGTCCCACGAAAATGCGCGGAGCGATCCCGCCGTGAACGATTCCGGGAGCGCCTGGATGCCGGCGTAGAGGGGCGCGTAGCAGGTGGTATACGTGTCGTCCACGCCGTACCAGTAGATTCCTCCGATCGCGTCGGGCAGCCGGCTTCGCGACTGCGACACGAACGAGAATCCCGTCTGCTGCGTCGAAATCGGCCGTTCCCAGGAATACTCTACCGAGTCAACGGCCCAGGTCATGGGGCGCCACCGGTTGGGCGAGCAGAACGGCCCGGCGTCCACGCCCTGCGTCATGTCGTACGGCGTGACTTCGTAGTGATCCCGCATGAGCGCCATGACGTCCTGAACGCTCAGTTTGGCATCGGGCTTTATCCACAGCGGGTAGGGTTCGGCGCCCTCCGCGCCGCGGTGATAATCCGGGGAAAAAGTTTTTGAGGGCGCGGCCCGCCGGAAAATCGACCAGACTCTGGTTTCGCAGTAAAGGAGGCGCTGCGGGCTTTCGGGGCAGTACGCGTCGCGGAAACTGAACGGTTTTCCCGAAGCGGGATCGTAGTACCCCTTATCAACGGCGAATGAGATCACGTTCTTCGAGTACAAGCAGCGGCCGGGATCGTTCAGGGGGAATGTCCCGATGCGGGCGCGGTTCGCGGTGCATGAGACATAGCCGTCCGGAATCCTCAAGGCCACCCAGTTCGCTCCCGCGCCTCCCGGCCCGGGGCCGATGATCTCCATGAGCCATGCTTCCGTCTTGTCCGCGATGGAGATCGATTCGCCCGTGCTCCTGTATCCGTATTCCTCGACGAGGCCGCCGATCACCTCGATCGCCTCTCTCGCCGTTTTCGAGCGCTGCAGCGCAAGCTGCATCAGGATCCAGTAATGAAGAAGTCCTTCGGGATTCTCGAGCTCCATCCTGCCGTCGAAAGTCGTCTCTCCGACGGCCACCTGGTGTTCGTTCATCAATCCGACGCAGGCGTACGTGTGAGGCACCTCTTTGACCGCGCCGCGAACGGTGCCGTCCCAGTCCTTGATTTCGTAGACGTCGCCCGGCTGGTGGTCGGCGGCGGGATGATACTGCAGGCGCGGATGAAATTCTCGTCTTTCGATGCGCCCTTGCTGACAAGGATGCTCGTGCAGGCATCGAGCGCCGGCGCGGCGGCGAGTATGAGCGCGCAGCAAAGCGCGGTGGCAAACGCATATCGCTTCAATGAACTACCTCCCGGCAGGGGATTACACAGTTGAAACGGGGGCCCCGGCGGCGCCGCCCGCGCGAGCACAGGGGAGACTTCTCGGGGGAGATTCTATCAGAGATCAGCGGAGGATGGTTACTTGTTTCGTCTGTATCGCTTGGCCCACGGCGATTTTCAGGAAATAGACGCCCGACGGCACCGGTTCGTTGTTGTCGGTCGTTCCGTTCCATGCAAGGGTTACCGTGGTTCCGTAGTACCGCTCCTTGAGGACGGTCGCAACATACCGCCCCATCACGTCGTATGCCGTAATCTTGACCGACGTCGGAATCTCCTTGATCAAACCCGGCGCCCGTGAACCGCCGCTCTCTCCCCGGCCTTCCGAACGGGCGCTGAATTTCTCGAAGGTCTGAGGAACCCGGAGGGAGAAGTGCGTCTCGGCGGAGAATGGATTCGGCGTGAATGCGGACATCATATCTCCCTCATCGATCGGCAGGGGCGCGGTCACCTTGAACAACTTCGAGTCGGTCACGAATGTCTTCGGCGGCTCCCCTTGAATCGACAGCTCGTACGTGCCCCGGATGAAATAGCCGTAGGTCTGCATCGGTTCGATATCCGGATCGAAATAGGCGAACGGCAGGAATCGTTCTTCCGGCGGTCCGGAGGGTTCGAGCCCGGTTGCGAGCAACGTCGTGTCGGGAGGATGGGTGTTGAAATCCACACGGTACAGATCGAAGATCGCGTCGAACGTATCTCCGACCATGTACCAAGTCAGCGCGACGCCGTTGTCGGCCGCATTCGCGGTGAAGAGCGAGTACGAGAGGCCGGCTCTGAATATCCTTTTCACTATCTGCTGCGACTCGCATCCCGCCGAGTTCCGCACTTTCAGTTCGACGACCGTCATGCCCACCGGCAGGTCCGTCAGCGGTATCACCAGATCCTCCTCCACCTCGTCCCACCGCTCGTCCTCCGGCAGGAAGTAGAGGTTGCCGAACCCGTTGATGTTTATGACGGCGTCCTTGAGGGGCGCGGAGTAATTGATCCAATACGTGGAATCCTGTTTGTAATTTTGATTGGGAATGGGGACGGATATCACCTTGCCGCGGATCGTGAACGTATCAACCACCACCGTCTCCGCAACGCCGCCCGCGAACTCGACCACCGGAGGCGAATCGAACACGTCCGGAATGGCGTTCTCATCGAGATCGCAGAAACCCATGTGAGCGGCGGTGTATTCGCATACGGTGCCGTACGTCGATTGCATCGCGCAGGGCCCGATATCAAAGTCGCAGGTGTTGGCGGGACCGCCCATTATGATGCGGTCGATCTTGTTCTTGTTCTCCAGGTTCAGATAGCCGGAGCGGTTGTGGCAGTCGCCTTTCGCGTACAAGTCTTCATCGAGAGCCCAGAATATGTGCCCTATTTCATGCTGCAGGTACACTGCGAGACGGTAACTTTCGTCGGGATGGAAGTAGTAATTACCGGCCGGGAAGGGGCAGACGAGGTAGGGGCCGCCGAACATCCCGTACGATACGGTCGTCAGCTCTCTCAAGAATGCATGATCGGCGTCGCGGAACGCCGAGCAGATGAAAACCGTGAACACCCAATCTGCGTTGTAGTATTTCAAGCGGTCCCTGTTGAGTTTGTCGACGACGACATAGGGCGGTTCGCTCGGATAGTAGTACTTGCCGTTGATTCGCCTCAGGACATCGTTGATCCAGTCTCCATGGTCGTCGATTTCGGTTTGGATCGGCTCATAATAGGTCGGCACTTTCATATTCCAACGTACGATAAAATTGATCGATGCGTACGGGAACTGCTGTTGATACGAAAGGAGGGCGGCGGTGGCGCCCTGCTCCGCCGACGACAGACGCTCTTCCGTCCAGTTTTCGGTGTTCCACCAGAAACTGCTTTCGGGCGTGATTATGTTGACGACGATCCTTCCCAGCAGCATCTCGGAGTTCTGGTAGAAGCGCCGCACGACTGCGCCTTCGGCTTCCGTCCCGTCCGGGCCGTCCGACGCCGGCTCGCGCGCTCCCATTTCCTCCGGTGCCGCCTCGATTATCATGCTTTGATTCCCCGGAGAGGCGGCGCCGGCGGGCAATTCCAGGAAAGGTTCGTCTTCCGGATCGGCGACCCGCTTCGCGAGGTCGTAGCACTGCCGCAGAAACTCGACGCCGGGGACCGCGCTCTCCGTGCGAAGGGCGGCGATGCGCCGATCTTCGACGGCAATGGCGCCGGCGAAGGCTGCGGCTTCTCCCGCATCGATTTTATCCGGCAGCATGCACGCGATATGCGACGGCGGGAACACGTTGACATGGTAGGCGCCGCGCTCGATGAGACTGTCCTGCAGCGCGAGGAGCGTCGCCTCATCGCCCGAGGGTTCGTAGAAAAAGACTAAGCGAGACGGCTCGGTGGCGACCGGCGAGACGTGTACCGGAATGACAGGA
>JACQXT010000100.1:8692-10805 GCA_016208665.1 Chitinivibrionia bacterium
CGCCGTGGGCCGATGGAATCGAGAATATAATGAGTATGGCTGCGAGACGGCTGATTCTCAGGACGGAGGCGGGGATGCAACCGTCCATTGCGCTGAGGGACATTCTGGTCACCTCCCGGACATCAGTGCGAGGGGCGGGACGATCCTCCCTCACCTGAAAAAGAAGTCCCGCAACGGAAAGATGATAAAGCCTTGTTATAATTATACAACGATACGAGCCAGGATACTATTTGTTTCGCTCGAATTCAAGTTCCTTTCTGTTGGGGAAGTTCGTTGTATTTCAAAGACTTCGATCGCTCGCTGCCGGCCTGCTTCCCGAGAGGCCGTCTCGGGGACGTGCTACTGTTTGCCCATCGCCTGCATTCCGGGGCGGAACACGTTCTCGGCAAAGGCGTCGAATGTCGTGGATGTGCGCTTCAGCGCAGCCGGAGTTTCCGGTATGATGGCGCCGGCCGCAAAGGCGGCGTACATTTCGAGATACGAGTCCGCCACGCCTCGGCTGATGCCCATGCCGACCAGCGCGTCCCGTGTCTGATCCATGCTTACCGGCACATGCCGCACTTCCTTGTTCAGGGCCGATCCCAGCACGCGTGCTGCACCGTCGAACGTCATCTCCGCAGGACCGGCGAGCTCCAGCACCGAACGGCCCGTCCAGTTCGCATCGAGAATCCTCTCGGCCGCGGCCGCGGCGATGTCCGCGGTGGCGATCATGGAGAGCTTCGTTCTCCCCGGTACCGGCATGAAGATCGCTCCCATCGAGGCGATCGAGTCCGCCTGCATGAAGAAGTTCTCCATGAAGAACGCCGGCCGGAGATGCGTCACGTGAGCTCCCGTCCGTTCCAGCATCTTCTCGATGTCGTGGAGGCCGGCGATCGGGCCCGTCCCGTCTTTGTGTTGGGCGCCGATGCTGGACAGGTCAACCACGCGCGGGATCTTGTTTTCCTCGACGGCTCTTACAGCGATCCTGCCCAGTTTGTTGTAGTGCTTTCGGATGTCGCCTGCCGCGTAATCGGCGGGCGTGACCCAGAATAGAACATCCGCTCCGCGCGTCGCACGGACGACGAAATCCACGTCTTCGAGATTTCCCTCGGCCACCGTTGCGCCGCGCTTCGCGAACGGCTCGACCCTTTCCGGACTGCGTGCGAGCAGGATGAGATCGACACCGGTTTCGAGCAGGCGTTCAGTCAACGCTTTTCCGATCTTCCCCGTCGGGGTGTTGATGACGACTTTCATTTCATCCTCCTTGTTGATGGATCAAGGTTATTTCACACGGTCAGCGGAGCAATGCGATTTTTGCTGTGCGGTAACCCAGCTTGTTCCAAATCCGTATGAAATAAATGCCTGAAGCGGCACGTTCGCCATGGATATTCTGGCCGCTCCACACGAGATCGCTCGGGCCTTGAGGAAACATCGTATTGCTTACCAAGGTTCGTATGAGCTTTCCGTCGACGGAAAATATCGCCGCCGTCACCGGCATTTGCTGGGGCTGAGAGAACGTGATCTTGGCGCTGGTGTTATATGGATTCGGGATGACGGAGACTATGTCGAAAGGCAGCGGCGGGGTTGAATCCTGTTTCTGGTCGATAGTTACCCAAATAGGACTGGACCATGCAAGGTGATCATCATTCTGTGCGACTCGTACGTAATAGCTGTAGGTTTCGCCGCTGTTCACATTCGCATCGGTAAAATCAATCGCCGTTTCCGAACTCCCAGGATTGACTTCAAAAACGGTTTCATATCCATTTCGGATTATTGAAATGGAGCGAATGCTATCCGTCCCGACGACGGATGCTCTGATCCTGGGCGGCGAAGTTGCTCTAATCTCCTCACCCATCACGGCATCATTAACGCTGAATGCGAGGATAATCCTTACTCCCGTAGTGCCGTATGTGCGTCTTGATCTGAGTGCTTCCCAGATTCCGCCGCGAGTCAGTGTGTCGGCATATACTGCGGTAATACCTAATCGGCTATAATGAAAATCGCTAGTATCCCCGCTCGCTTCACCAACATTGATCCCAGGACTAATATGACCTCCAGGCTGCCCCATATGATCATCACCATCGGCTGTCACGCCGAAGTGATAGCCCTGGTTCAACGCATCCTGAAAGTAAAC
>JACQXT010000016.1:0-11536 GCA_016208665.1 Chitinivibrionia bacterium
CATTCGGGTGCGCCTACAGCACAACGTCCCGTACGGCAAAGGGAATCGAATCCATCTCCGTTCCGTTCTTCGTCAATCAAACCACGGAACCGAACCTCGAAATCAACGTGACCGAACGCATCATCGAGAACCTCGTGAACGATAATACCCTCGATGTAGTCGACGAGAAACGCGCGGACGCGGTTCTTGAAGGCACTATTCTCGGTTTTGCCAACACTCCGTTTTCCTTCAACCGGGAACTCAACGCGGAGGAATACCACGTTGTCATAACGGTCGAATTGTCGCTGTTCAACAGGAAGCTGAACGAACCGCTCTGGGCCAAGCGCACGATCAGAGGCGATGGATCTTATTTCCTCGATTCCACCGAGGAGGGGTTCAGTTACGACGACGCCCTCGAAGAAGCCATCAAGGAGATCACGGATCAGATACTCAACCTCACCGTGCAGGACTGGTAACGAGCGATGGGCAGAACGTTGCAGCAGTACAAGGCCTTGTTCGATAGCATCGGCAGCACGCCTCCGCGGAGAATCTATCTCCTGTACGGCAGGGAAGAGTACCTGAAGAAGGAAATCGTCTCCGCCCTGATTCAGGCGGCGCTCCCCGGCGCCAACCGAACGTTCAATCTTGATATCTTCTATGGGGACGAGTTCGACCGGAACGCGTTTAACGACCGCATTTCTTCCTTCCCGCTTTTCGCCGCCCGGCGCATGGTGATTCTCAAGAAGTACGAAGATCTGGCCGCGGCCCACCGGGAATTCGTCGTCGAGCGCCTCGCAGCGATTCCAGAGTCGCTCACGGTGGTTATCGAAAGCGCGGAGGAGAAAGCCGACGCGCCGAAACTGAAAGCCGTCAAGAGCCTGGCCGATGCGAACGGCGTTTCGTTCGATTGCAGGCATCTCTCGGAGGAGGAGACTCTCCAGCGGGTGCGCATGCGGTTGAAAAAGGAAGGATTCGACATCGAACCGGACGCGCTCAAACTCCTCGTCGAGTCGGTCGGAACGCAGATGCTGGATCTGGCCAACGAATTGGACAAGGTCGCCATCATCGCACGCGGCCGCACGGTGATCACGCGTGATATCGTCAAGGACGTCGTCGGCCGGTATCGGGCCGAGAACGTGTTCATGTTTCTCGAGCGCCTGGAGACGCAGGACCTCGGCGATACCTTGAAAACGATCAATGCGCTTCTGGACGGCGGCGAGGAACCCGTGTTCATCCTGGCGATGCTTCTCAGGCGGGTCCTGCAGCTCATGCAGGGAGCGCGGGCCGGCGGGCCGAGCGCCGCGAATCTCGAGCTCCTGCTGGAGAACCTCATGTGGGCTGACGAAAAGATGAAGACATCCCAGATCAGCGAGCGTACGATCCTCGAAGAAGCCTTCATTGCCTCCCATCAAAGAAAAAAGCTTGCCACTTTCTCGGGTTGATATTATAAAGGATGGAGTCCGCGCTCGGCTCCGGATCGATCCGGCGCCGCTGGAACCCACATTCAAATGATACTGCCAAGGGAGGCTGTAACAACATGGAGCATAATGAAATAGCCGAAGCTACGGACGATAATTTCGATCAAAAAGTGCGGAGAGCCTCGATCCCGGTGATCGTGGATTTCTGGGCTCCCTGGTGCGGACCCTGCAAGATGGTGACGCCTATACTGGAGAAGATGGCGAACAAGTATAAGGGCACGGTCAAGTTCTTTTCGATGAACGTCGACGAGCAGAAGTCGAAGCCGGTCGAATACGCAATACGGAGTATTCCGACGCTCCTGTTTTTCAAAAACGGCGAAATCAAGAATCAAATGATCGGCGCCCAGAGCGAGGAGAATATCGAAGGCGCAATAAAGAAACTCCTGTGAGTTCGCGCGGCGCTGCGATTCATGCCTCCGGGCGGCGATTGTCCTCACCTGCACTTCGAACGGATGTATGGAACAGAAAGTCACCATCAACGCCAGGAATCTGTCCAATCCCGGACCCCGATTGCTGGTGGAGAACGCACTCTCCAAAGGACCCTCCGCCAGGATGCGCGTCGTCGTGAGCTCGCTCGAGGCGGCCGAGGACGTCAAAGCGCTGTTCCTATCGCGAGGAGCGGACGTCGAGGTCGAGCAGCTGGTCGGCGAGTATCATGTGCTTGCCGTGTTTTCCGGCGATGCGCCCGGAAACGATGCACGGTAGGAATCGGCGATGCAGACATACCCCCACAAGGAAATTGAAGCGAAATGGAAGGCGGTCTGGCGCGACTCCCGCTTGATGGAAGTAGATATCCGCGATACCGCGCGAAAATATTACTGCCTGATGATGTATCCCTATCCATCGGGCGACCTCCATGTGGGGCACGGGCGCAACTATATCATCGGGGATGCGCTCGCCAGGTTCAAGCTCATGGAAGGCTGCAACGTCCTGGCGCCGATGGGGTGGGACGCATTCGGATTGCCCGCCGAGAACGCCGCGCTTCACCATAATATCCATCCGGCCGCGTGGACGAGGAATAATATCGCTAAAATGAAGAGGCAGTTCGACGAGTGGGGCGTCGTCTACGACTGGTCTCGCGAAGTGACGTCCTGCGATCCCGAATACTACAAATGGACGCAATGGCTCTTCGTGAAGCTGTTCAAGAGCGGGCTGGCATACCACACGGCCGCGTCAGTGAACTGGTTCCCGTCGTGCAAAATCGGAGGCATGTGCGAACGCTGCGGGAAGGCGGTGGGCGAGCGGTTTCTCGAGCAATGGTTTTTCAAGATAACCGAATTTGCGGACGTCCTGCTTGACGACCTGGAAACGCTCCAAGAGTGGCCGGAGCGCGTTTTGGTCATGCAGAAGAACTGGATCGACAGGAGCGAAGGCCTCGAAATCGTGTTTCCGGTCAAAGACTCCGAGAGAACGCTCACATGTTTTACGACGAGGCCCGATACGATCTGCGGCGCGACCTTCCTCGTGCTGGCGCCGGCGCATCCGCAAGTCGAAGCGCTCATTGCAGGAACCGGCCGCGAAGCCGCCGTGCGCTCGTTTGTGGAGGAGGAACGGCGGCTGCGCCTCACGACGAGGGAGCTCGTCGAACCTGAAAAGAAGGGCGTGTTCACCGGGCGGTACGCGGTCAATCCGGTGACCGGCGAGGAAATCCCGATCTATGCGGCTTCCTACGTGCTGATGGAATACGGCACCGGCATGATCATGGGCGTCCCCGCTCACGACCAAAGGGACTTCGAGTTTGCGAACGCGCACGGCCTGACGATACGCGAGGTCATACGGCCGACAACCGGACAATCACCGTTTCCGGACGCCGCGTACCCGGGAGACGGAATCATGGTGAACAGCGGATCGTTCGACGGCATGCGCAGCGAACTCGCATTCGAGCGCATCGCGGACGACCTCGAGCGCCGGTCGGCGGGGAAGAGGAAGATCAATTTCCGTTTGAGAGATTGGCTGATCTCCCGGCAGCGGTATTGGGGCGCCCCTATTCCCATGATCCACTGCCCGACCTGCGGCGCCGTGCCCGTTCCCGAGAACGAGCTCCCGGTGAAGCTGCCGGAGGACGTCGATTTCCATCCGAGAGGCGACGGCAAGAGCCCCCTAGCGAGCTGCGAATCCTTCTGCAAAACGAGATGTCCCTCCTGCTCGGGAGCCGCAGAACGGGATACCGACACCATGGACACGTTCGTAGATTCGAGCTGGTATTTTCTGCGTTACCTGAGCCCGAACGACGACACCAGGCCGTTCGATCCATCGCTTGCCGCGCGGTGGCTGCCTGTCGATCAATACATCGGCGGCGTGGAGCATGCGATTCTGCATCTGCTCTATTCGCGGTTCATAACGAAGTTTCTCAAGAAAGAGGGATTGATCGATTTTTCGGAGCCGTTCGCCCGTCTTTTTACACAGGGTATGATCTGCAAGGACGGGGCGAAAATGTCGAAGAGCAAAGGCAACGTGGTGAACCCCGGTCCGCTCATCGAAACGATAGGCGCGGATGCGATGCGGCTCTACATACTATTCCTGGGGCCTCCGGAAAAAGATGCGGAGTGGAAGGACGATAGTGTCGAGGGATGCCACCGCTTTCTGAATCGATTGTACCGGCTGCACGAGAAGCATGCCGCGATTCTGAGAATGGAGTCGAGCGCCGGATCCATAATACCGGACTCGCTGAGTCCTGAATGTAGGGAAGTGTTTCGTAAGACGCACTGGACGATTCTCAAGGTCAAAGAGGATATCGCAGACGATTTCCATTTCAAGACCGCAATAAGCGCCATTATGGAGCTCAATAATGCTCTGAATGCCTTTTCAGAACACAGTGCAATAAAGGAAGGTAGCCCCGAGGCGCAAATTCTTCGATACGCGTTCGAAAGCATGGTGCACCTGCTGGCGCCCATGACTCCTCATATTTGTGAGGAATTATGGCAGCAATTGGGCCATACGGATAGCGTTTTCAGGCATCCATTGCCCGAAGCTAATTCGGAATTCGCGAAGGCGGCGTTCGCCACACTCGTGGTGCAGATCGACAGCAAGATCCGCGCTAAAATCGAAATACCCGCGGATTCCACCGAAGAAGAGATACGCCAACTGGCGCTCGCTCACGACCGCATCCAATCCCTGGTCCAAGGGAAAACACCGCGCAAAGTCATCGTAATCGGGAACAAGCTGGTCAATATCGTGATGTAGCCTGGAGGCGAAACGAGAGGTTCGAGCGGCTAGAATCCGGAGGCCGGAAGAGTTTTTATAGGCTATGTTAACATAATATATCTTATGCGCCATTTAATCGCCGGGCAAACAAGCCGCCGGAAGCATGTTTCGACGATCCCCTGCCGGACGGAATTGAACAGGTGCTGAAGAGAAGATGCGCGGCTATCCTATTGGGCTTGGGCGCCTTCGAGTATCGAGAGGGCTACCTGAGCGAGATCTTTCATGCGCCCCGTTCCATTCTTGGACACTTCTTCGAAGAGCGGCTTTGCCTTGAGCTGCATATCCGTGGTTTGGCTGTAAAACATGGCGGCCTGGTAGACGGTGCTCAGGTACCTCGGATCATCCTTATCCATATCCTTGAGAAGGTTCTCGAGCAGCATTGCGGCGTCTTTATAGTTGCCGGTGCCTTCCATGGCAACGGCTTTGGCGATGATCGCAGCTTCTTTGAAGAGAGGGTATTTTCCTGATTGCCTGATATAAGCCTCGTACGCGGCTATGGCTTCGGAGAAGTTGGAAAGCCTCAAATTGCATTCGCCTTTATAGAAAAGGGATATAACGCCGGCCCGAGCCCGGGAATACTGGTCGGAAATATCGGTGAACGATTTTTTTGCGCCTTCGAAATCGCCCTGGTCGTAAAGAAGGAGGGCCATCCCGAGCTTCCCTTCCGATTCCTGGGCCGTCTTCCGGCGCGCGTGGGAGGTGAAGAGCGAAAATCCAATGACAACGACGATAACCGCGAGGCCAATGGCTAACTGGTTAAAATGCAGCTTTGCCCATTCCGAAGCCTTGAGGGCATAGGTTACAAAGCTGTCCTGTTTGATCTGCTGTTTCTTGAGCCGTTTGCGTTTCGGCTTTTTCGTAGTATCTGCGGCCACAGGGCAAAACCCCCTTCTAATATTGTGCTTTGGGAAATGAAGCGCATCTGAAAATACCATACGAGGGCGAGGGGTGCAAGAGTATTATTTTCGCTCCGCCGGCGGCTTCCGAAAAACGAATTGACAGCATCCTGTCGGCGGTTCTAGGGTTGGTTCCGTCACAACGCAGCAGGTCCTGTTTTGGAGTTCCCCCGCGCGGTTCCCCGTCGCCCAGGAGGCGAAAGAGCAGGATGAGGTTGAAATCCGTTGTTCGAGCGTTCTTCTTCTTGTGCATCGCTTCGGTGTTCATCCTCGAATTCCCCGGCGTCAAGGACCTCATCGACAGCCCGTATTCAGGAATAGAAACCAAGAATCTCGTCGTTCAGAACATCGATGACTCGGGGCCCAACCGGAGCAAGAATATCGGTTTCGGCGATGAAATCCATTCGATCGACGGCGAAGCGGTGCGGAACTACAACCACTACCGCCGTATCCTGATCGAGAACGCCCGCTATGCGCCTCAAACCTACGTGTTGCTCCGCGGTCCGGAAAAGATCGAAGTGGAGATCGACTACATCGAGGTGCCGCCGCGCGTCATCCAGAAGAAGTTCAAGTTTCTGCTCGTGGCATTCACGTTTCTGTTGATGGGGCTTCTGGTCTATCTCAGACGCTCCGACCGGTTGGGCGTGCTGTTTTCCGTGAACTGCACGATCCTCGCGTTCTTTCTGACCGACCGGCCGACGGTTTCCGCGCCCTTCTTACAGCTCTTCGGGGAGCTGTTCCACGATGCGATCATCCTGCTCTTCCCCGCAGTGTTTCTGCATTTCTTCCTGATATTCCCCGACCGGCAGCCGACAGACGATTCCGTTCTCGAACGCCGCTCGATCTGGAAAGTCTACGTTCCCCCGCTTGCGCTCTATTGCCTCGATTGCTATCTGGTGCTGAGGCATTTCTTCTATGCATCCGCGGAACGCGCGCTGGTGGCGATCGTCCTCTACGGCTCCATGGCGATCATGGTCGGGTATCTCGTGGCGTCGCTCGTCATATTCGCCAGAAACTACCGCGCTTCGCCCAGAGCCCAGAAGGTGCGGCTCAGGATCGTCATCGGCGGGACGATCGCCGGAACCATTCCCTTCCTGTTCACCGTCGTGCTCAGGCAGATCTCACCCGGCGCAAGCAACTGGTGGGACTACTTTTCCGCCGTCGCGCTCGGATTCATCGTCGTTTCATTCGCCTATGCGATTCTGAAACACGGAGCAATAGAGCTCAATCTCGTAGTGAAGAAAAGCCTCGTGTACGCGATTCTTACGGGCGGCATCATCGCCGTATACTATGCGCTCGTCAACATTCTGGGCGATTTCTTCACCAGGGAATTCAATCTGAGCCGGTCGATCTTTTCGGTTCTCTCGGTGCTCGTCATCGCGGTGGTGTTCGCGCCCGCCAGGAGCTTCTTTCAGCGCCTTCTCGACCGTGTGTTCTACGTGGGCGAATACGTATTCAAACAGGAAATCGTGGAATTCAACAAGCACCTTTCGGGGAAGCTCTCGCGCAAGGAGATTTTCGATTACCTGTACGAGAAAGTCGCGAAACTCCTCAAGGCCTCCTACATGGCGGTCTATCTCAAGAGCGAAGACGACATCCTGAGGCTCCGGGCGTCATACGGCGAAGCGAGTTCCCTTCCCCGCGAGATCTCCAAGCAAAACCATCTTATCAACAGCGTCATGCGGCTCGACAAGTCGCTGCTGATCGAATACCTGGACCGTCCATGGCAGTTGAAATACCTCGACGAGGCGTCGAGGGGCTTTCTCGACGCGTCCCGCGCCGCCGTCATCCTCCGCCTCGCTACGCATGGAACGTTTCTGGGCCTCATTGTCCTGGGCGAAAAGCGGGCCTCCTTCGACATCCTGGGCAAGATGATGAGCTCATCGGAGGTAGGGGGCGATTACTTCGATTATTTCACGCTCGACGAAGACCGCGTGGCTATCGTGCTCGGAGACGTGAGCGGCAACGGCATCCCTGCGGCGATGCTGGTCTTCTCGATTCAGGCGGTATTCAAGAACCTTGCGGTCAAGGAACGCCTGTCGCCCGGGGATATGAACAGGGATCTGAACAACTATCTCTGCAGCAACGCCAAACCAGGGCAATTCGCGACGTTTTTCTACGGGATACTCGATGTCAGGAGATTCACGTTTACCTTTTCCAATGCGGGCCAGCATCCCGTTCTTCTGATCAAGGGCCAGTACGTCGATCGTCTCGGCGAAGGCGGCGTGCTGCTCGGAGTTCAGAAGAACCATGTTTATCAGGAGGGCTCGGTTAGGATCGAGCCGGGGGATCTTCTCTGCCTGCATACGGACGGCATCGTCGAGCAGAAGAATGCCGCCGGAGAAGAGTATGGAGAGAAGCGTCTCGTCGAGCTATTAAGGAAGGCCAAAGACTTGCCGTTGCCCGCCATAACCGAGTCGCTTTTTGCATCAGTTCTTTCCTTCGGCAGCGGCGTCCAGGACGATGATTTGAGCTGCATAATCGTTAGACGCAGAATGAGTTAACCCCCGCTCAGCTCCTTCGGCACGCATTTTGCCCCTTCCGGAATGCTACAAAGGAAACAAGACTTGGTAGCGTGGCTAAATCCGATTATCGCAAAGGGGGATCCCAATGCTCTGGATTTACCTGATCGATCTGCTCTGGTGGTTAAGGAGATAACCCGAATGCGGTGTTCCCGACTGCCGGGAACATCTACTTCACAGCCTTGCAACCGGGAACACCGTCCACCACCGCCATACTCCCAAAAGTCCTCGCCGGCTCCGGCTGCACCCTACTTTAGCAAAATTGCACAACATACTGTCAATTAATAAGAAGAACAGCTGCTACCATATATTGTGGTGCGAAGACTCAGGCGAATTCAAATGATAGAAATGCCATTAAGCTTCAATTTTAACAGTATGTCATTATTTGAAATAAAGAATTAACGAATTCATTTTTTTATTGACAGTTGTTTTTCAGTGGAAATATAATCAAGTAGAACGAGAGTCTCCCTGGCCTTCGCGTGAGCCCTCTGCTCTCAAGCTATTATTAAGCGAAGCGGTTGCCGCATGGGCCTCTGACGGGCGATTAGCGACACGGAGGGCATCGGGTCTCTCGTTCCCTTTTTTTTACCCTTCCCTTCCCGCGCGACAGAGTACCCCGAGCCATACTTCTTGTTCGAACGACGTATAAAAAAAGAAACGGCGCTTCATTACGCTGAGCGCCGTTTCCATTGGTGAAGCGCGGGCCGGGTGAATACAAGTATTACTCAAGAACCCGGGCGATTCTCTCCACGAGCCAATCGATTTCCCGCTCGCGTATGACCAGAGGAGGAGCGAACCTGATTGTCTGCCCGTGCGTGTCCTTGGCGAGCACGCCGAGTTCTTTTAAGCGTTCGGCAAACTCTCTCGCCGTTCCGGCCGATTTCTTCAACTCGATGGCATTCAACAGTCCCACGCCTCGAATTTCCTTAACCTTTTTCGAACCGATCGCGTTGAGGGCGTTCCGGAAGCGCATCCCGAGCTTCTCGGCGCTCGCATCGAGCTTTTCCTTGATGAGCACGTCGAGGGCCGCAATTGCGACGGCTGATGCCAGGGGGTTGCCGCCGAACGTGCTTCCATGTTCGCCGGGGCCGATCACCGACATGATGTCCGCGGACGCCAAAGCGGCGGATACGGGCATCACGCCGCCGCCGAGCGCTTTCCCGACCATCAGGATGTCGGGCTTGGCATCCTCGCGCATCCAGGCGAACATTGTGCCCGTTCTGCAGAATCCCGTCTGAATCTCGTCGAGCATCAGGAGAACGTGGTTCTTCCGGCAAACCGCCTTTGCCGCCCTGAGGTACCCGGGATCGGGGACCTTGACACCCGCTTCTCCTTGGATGGGTTCCACGAGGAACCCGACAGTCTCCGGAGTAATGGCGTTCTCGAGCGCGGCGATTGAATTGTAAGGGATCACCTTGAAGCCAGGCGAGAACGGCCCGAATCCTTCGCGCGCCGGCGGATCCGTGGAGAATCCGACGATCGTCGTCGTTCTGCCGTGAAAGTTCTCTTTGCAGCAGATGATGCGCGCCTTGTTTGAAGGAACGCCTTTCCTGACGTACCCCCACTTGCGCGCGATCTTGATTGCGGTCTCGACGGCTTCGGCGCCCGTGTTCATGGGCAGGGCGACGTCCATCCGTGCGATGGATGTCAGCTTCTTCAGAAAGAGTCCCATCATGTCGTTGTGGAACGCCCTGCTGGTCAGCGTTACCTTGCCCGCCTGGTCTTTCAGAGCCTTGATGACGGCGGGGTGCCGGTGGCCCTGGTTGACCGCGCTGTAGGCCGAGAGGCAGTCAAGATACTTCCTGCCCTCGGGATCCCACACCCACACGCCCTTCGCCCTGCTCACGACAACGGGTATGGGATGGTAGTTATGGGCTCCGTAGGTATTGTCGAGATCCATGTAATACCGAGAGCTCTTGCCGGCCACGTTACACCTCCTGGCTCCGTTCCTTGAAGATGACGTTATACGATTCGAGTTCGTCGAGCAGCGGCGTGTAGATCCCGGGCGATACCGGGATATGGCTTCCATTCTCCGATATGGACTTATTCAGAATCAGCTTCACGGCCATCGCGGCAGGCAGGGACACCGTGCGTGCGATCGACGTGTCCTCGCCGGGAATGCCGTAATCCACGAGGGTCGAGGTGAGATAACGGCGGGCGCTGCCGGGAAATTCCGCTATGAATTCATGATGCATCACGATCATGTCGCGTTCGTTCTCGCCGATCGACATCTTCGAGAGCGTAAGCACGTTCAGGTAATCGAGCGGATTGTTCTTGTCGCCGGGCAGCGGCGCATCGCCGAAGAGGCCGAGCCAACCGAAGCGTTTGATGACGGCCGCAAACGGTTCGAGACCGAGGAACTTCGCCGTCGCAGCGGGAAGATCCGCGCCGGGAGCCGCCTTGACGAGATGGCGGGTCACGTCTCCATAGGTCCTTCCGGAGAATCCCTGCAGCGGCGCGTCGCTCAGCCAGCCGAGGGCCACGATTTTTCTGATCGTCTCGCACCAGCCCGTCATTCTGAAGGTTCCGCGGTACACCGTGTGCGCGTCCTTCAATCCGTATATATCCTTGTACGGAACGGAATCCCTGTTCGGATAGTTCTCAAAGGATCCCGCTCCGGGAACGTCCTGAATGTAGTAGTTCTCGAACAGTTGCTCGCCCGGTATCTTCCGTTCAGCGCCGTTTTCGAGCCAGCGCGCGGCGTTTCTGGACGCGAGAAGCACGCCGCGGGGCGACCAGGAAAACTTGTAGCCGAAGGGGTTCGTATTCGCCTCGTGCGCCGGCAGCGCTCCGGTGGACGATTTGAAGCTGACGATCTTCCCTCCCGTTTCCTCGACGCGATGAATGATTCTCATTGCGGACATGTGATCGATGCCGGGATCGAGGCCGCACTCGTTCAGGAGCAGCACACCGGCCGAGCGGGCGTCGGCATCGAGCGCGTTCATGGCGGCGCTCACATACGACGTCGTCACCAGGTGCTTCTTGTGCTTGATGCAATGCTTGGCGACATCAACATGATACGCGTAGGGCACGAGGCTCACCACGACGTCTGCGGCCTTGACTTCGCTTTCGACGGAACTCATGTCGTCGACGTTCAACGTTTTTGCGACGCCGTTCGGGCGGCCGCCGATCATCTTCTGAGCCTTGCTCACCGTGCGAGTCGCGACGGTCAAATGCATATCAGGCTGGTCCAGCAGATAGCGGACCAGAGGCCGTGCAACCAGTCCTGCTCCCAACACCACTACCTTTGCCATGTATATACCTCCGCGTTTACCGGTTAGTGTTACGGTTACTTCATAAGCTTCGCGATATAGTCGTAATCCGGGGTCAAGCGGCCTTTATGGAGAATGACCGCCTTCTTGACGGCGGCGGGCAGCGCGAGCCGTTCGAAATCGGCGCCGTAGTCCGCCTGCGCGATAGCCGGAATAAACTCCGAGATAACGGTGCTGAAATACAT
>JACQXT010000016.1:11604-13758 GCA_016208665.1 Chitinivibrionia bacterium
TCGATGCGTCCCGCGGGAGTTCCGACGGCAGGATATCCACGGCCATGACGACCGGCCCGTTTCCCTCGACTCCGTCCAGAATCGAATCCTTGTCCACATCGTATTGATACGTCGGCGTTCCGGGATCGGTCACTCTCCTCGTCACTTCCACCGAGCCGTTGATGTCGCAGCTGATGTCGCCGATGACCAGAAGCTTCGTCCCTCTCCATCGGTTCCGCAGATATTCGGCCGTCACGAGCCGCGGATACCGTTCGTCCCAATAAATGCAGTTGACGAGCATGGTGAGATGCGGCAGGTATTGTTCGAAAACGCCGGTGTATCGTTCCGGATGATTGAAGTAGTCCTGGAGAGAGAACTTCGTGGCGGGATCTTTCGGGGCCGCCATATGCTCTTCCTTGAACACCACTTTGAAGATCGTGTTGCCGGCTCCCGGCGTGGATGCCGTTACGGATCGAAGCTCGTCGGGAGATATCTCCCGTACGGGAAGGAGGTCGAGCATCTCCTGCGCGCCATGGGAGACGTTGCCGTAACCGGAGAATCCGATGATGCAAGGAGTGATTTCAGGAGGAATGCCGTCGGCGCGAATCCACTGCCCGATGACATCGAGCGCCGTTTTGATTTCCCTGATCGAGGCGTATTCGAGCGGCTGCCGCATTGCTGAAAACGGGCTGGATATGCCCTTGTGCTCGAGTATTCGCCGCAGGGCGACCAGCGATTCGATCATCCCGGAGACGCCCGCGTGCCACCCGAAAAAAATGAGTCTTCTTCCCCGCTCATCCACTACGCGCTCGTAATCGATCAGCGTGCATTCCAGCTCCATCATTCGCTTGAGCATCGGCATGTTGTGCGGCTGTCCCTTCATCGTATGCGAGAAGAACATATAAACGCCGCTCCGCCTGAAGAATGACGGCGGAATCTCCTTCACCGCGATGACGACGGAACACTCGGACAGATCCTCCCGCACCGAAGCTCCCGCATCCAAGAATTCCTCTTCCCTGAAAACCCGGATCTCCGAGGGTTGTATCGCAACTTCGATGCCGTGCCGGGCGAGCTTGCGGACATGGTCCGGAATGAGGGGAACACGGCGCTCCCATATACTCTTGTCCTCGCGTCTGACTCCCACTAGGACTGCCATGGAACTATAACTCCCGTATTTGATTGCAGTGGTTGTACACCAGGGTGGGGGTGAGATCAGCTTGCTTCGCCGCAGGGATAGGAGAAGAAAGCAGTTTCCTGCCGTTCCCGTACATCGAGCTTTTGCGCTATCGCAATCCCTACCATCAACCCCATAAATACCGATATCCCCGAGACGACTTCAGTCCGTCACGGGGGTATCGGTATGCTACTACACAGGGCGCCGAAGGTCAAATACTATTCGGACCATTCCGAATGCACGGTGACCTTGGCGTCAGTCCGCCCCAACTGCGCGCACGCTTCCCGGGGGCGCCGGGGCCGGAGTTATTGCAGCATCACCATCTTACGCGTTTCTGTGAAACCGGGGGCCGTCAAGCGATAGAAATACACGCCCGAGGCGCAACGCCGTCCATCGTCGTTTCTGCCATTCCAGAACACTCGTGTGGCTCCCGGCGATTGTTCGCCCTCGACCAGCCGCCTGACCAGGAGCCCGCGGATATCGTAGACGTGAAGGGTAACGAACCCGCCGCCTGCCGGAACGTCGTACTGAATGGACGTCGAAGGATTGAATGGATTCGGCACATTCTGATGGAGGCGGAAGTGGTCCGGCACGGAAGAGACCTGGGCGGAGGTTACGGTCTCCGGAGAGGCAGGATCGCTTTCTAATCCCTTCGTCGTCACGGATGTGATCTTGTAGTGCACGTCCCAGCCGTCATACTCGGGATCGCTCCATTGTGTGTCGGTCGTTACGAACACGATGTTTTCGGGAATCAGGGGAAAGTCGGGGCTGGACCCGCGGTAGATCCTGTAATGATCGAAGTTCTCGTTCAGGCAGGGCTCCCATTCGAGGTAGTTTCCGGATCCTGTATTATACGCCACGGTGAAATGCTCCGGGGCGCACGGAATCGCGTTGTCAACGGAATAGCCGCTGTCGGGGGCGCTGTCGAAGTACACGGAGGGCGTCGTCGTGTGAGCCGCAATAAAGAAAACGGACCACGGTATGGTTGCCGCGGAGTCCCC
>JACQXT010000141.1 GCA_016208665.1 Chitinivibrionia bacterium
GCTCTCCCGAACGAACTGGAATAAATCCCGGACGGCGCGGGAGCTCGGGCTCTCGCGGCAGGGCCTGTTGAAAAAGATAAAGCGGTACGGGCTCGTGCAGCGGCCGTACATCATAGACGGCGCGACCGGCGGGACGGAGTGAGGCGTCCGAGCGGGCCGCAACTCTCATTTACTTTTCTCCTGCCGTAGTATACTATTCCCGCATATTCGATCGGCTGCGTGATCCCGGACGCTTTGCTCCGCGAAAGCGCGGGGCTCCGCGGGAGCCCGGGGAGACGCAGCAGGAACGGACGGCGATTCCCCGCCGTGCGCTCCCCCCACTTCAAAGAGGCAGGCGCTGTCATGGAAAAGGTGCGAGTAGCGATCGTCGGGGCAGGGCATGTCGCCCAGGTCGCGCACATACCGGCCTACGTGAGCAATCCGAATGTGGAGCTCGTCGCCATCGTCGACGAGGACCCCGTGAAGGGGAAGAAGCTGAAGAATCAGTATGGATGCAAAAGCTTTTTCGAAGATTTGACCGAGATGCTGAACAAGGAAGAGGTGGACGCCGTCGACATATGCACGCCGAACTACCTTCATGCTCCGATGGCCGTCGCGGCGCTGCGTTCGGGCCGCCACGTGCTCTGCGAAAAACCGCTGGCCAGGAATGCCGCGGAGGCGAAGCTGATGGTGGATACGGCGAAGAAAACGGGCCGCTATCTGATGGTGGCCATGAACAACCGTTTCAGAGAAGATATTCGCGTGCTGCACACCTTCATCAAGCGCGGAGAACTGGGGGATGTGCAGATTGTGAAGACCGGGTGGTTGCGCAGGGCGGAGGACTGGCACTCCCGGGGCTGGTTTACCGAGAAAGGAAAATCCGGCGGGGGCGCGCTCCTCGACCTGGGGATTCCGATCGCCGACATCGCCATATGGGCCGCGGGGCTGAAGGATCCGACGCGGGTGGCGTGCAGCGTTTACGGTAAAACGGGCAGGGGCGGAGTCGAAGAGTCGGCATGCGCGATGGTCCATTTTGCCGGCGGCGCGTGTCTCATTCTCGAAGTGAGCTGGAATCTGAAGACTCCGAAGGATGTGACCTTCCTGCAGGTGTTCGGCAGCAAAGGAGGAGCGGTGATGCATCCGCTGACCATACACAAGGCCATGCACGGACACCTCGTCAACGTCACTCCGGAGTTGGGCGGCAAGAGACAGTACTACAAAGAGAGCTATAAACAGGAAATAGATCATTTCATCGATTGCATTCTCCATAAAAAGACTCCGCTCACGACGGGCGAAGAAGCGCTGGCGGTGCTCAAGGTTCTCGATGCCATGTACGAATCGGCTTCAACACAGAAAGAAGTCCAACTCTCGCCGCCGGGGAAGTGAGCCCCCCGGCGCAGGAGCCGGCGTGCATGCCCTATGAGATTCACCCGTCATACGCTGTTTCCCCCGGTTTCGACGATGTGGCCCGCCGTTCTGTCCGGTGTCATGCTGGGCGCCGCGTTTCCTCCGTACGGCGTCGCCGCACTGGCGTACATCGCGTTGGTGCCGCTCGTCGTCTCGCTGCTGCGCCGCCACTACACGCGGTCCGAATCGTTCCGCGCGGGATTCCTGTTTGGGTTCACCTTTTTCTTGCTGCTGCTGTGGTGGGTGAAGAATCTGTTGCCGTGGGCGGACGTGACGATACCATGGCTCATGACGCCGGCGCTCATTCTTGCGGTCCTGTATCTCTCGCTCTATCCCGCTCTGTTCTGCCTCCTCTTGAATGCGCTCGGCGGAGGCCGGCTGAAGGCCGCCCTGCTCTTGGGACCGGCGCTGTGGACGCTGCTGGAGATCGTCAGGTCCCGGGGAGAACTCGGCTTCGCATGGGGAGCGGTCGGGTATAGCCAATCGGACTATCCCGGACTCATTCAACTCGCCGAGTATGCGGGGGTGTACGGAGTCGGTTTCGTCGTTTTGGTCGTCAACTTCTCGTTCGGCGCCGTGCTGCTGTCGCGCGGTCTCGTGCGGCGGGCGGCATACGGAGCCTGCGGCCTTCTGATCGTCGCAGCGACCTGGAAAACCGGCGGGCTCCTCATGGAGCGCGCGCGGGAGACGGATTCGTCCCCGCTCCTCACCGTCGGCGTCATTCAACCCGATATCGATCTCAGAATAAAATGGGACCCCGCGTTCACCGATTCGATCTTCGGCCTCATCGAACGCCAGTGTCTCGAGGCGTCGTCCCGGAAACCGGATATCTACATATTCCCGGAGACGGCGGCGCCTTCATACATCAAGTACGAGCCGCCGTACCGGCGGAGGCTCTCGCATCTCGCCGTCGAGCTCGGGAAGCCCATTCTCATCGGTTTCCTCGACGCGCGGCGGGATCCCAAAAGCGGAGAGATGAACATCTATAACGCGGCGGGCCTGTTTTCCGATTACGGAGCGCTGGTGGCCCAGTACGACAAGAATCATCTTCTGCCGTTCGGCGAGGCGCTGCCGCTCTCCTGGAAATTTCCGATTCTCAAGAAGATCAATTTCGGCCAGGGCAACTTTCAGCCGGGCACCTCGCTCGAGCCGATTCGCTTCGGAACGTGGTCGTTCGGCACGATCATCTGCTTCGAGTCGATTTTCCCCGAAATCTCCCGCGAATACGTGCGCAAGGGAGCGGGCTTCCTGGTGAACATCACCAACGACGGCTGGTTCGGGGACACCCCCGGCCCCGTGCAACACGCTCAGATGTGCATCATGCGGGCCGTGGAGAACAGGCGCTATCTGGTTCGCAGCGCGAATTCGGGGATTTCGATGATCGTGGATCCGGCGGGTACGGTCGTCCAATCGATCGGCCTGTTCCGCGAAGGGGCCATCGTCGATACGATACGCATCCTCTCGAAACGGACGTTCTATTCGCGGTACGGCGATCTGGCCGTTCTCATTCCCTCGGCATTCTTCATTCTGTTGGGCATCCGCGCCGGAAGGCGGGGAAGCGTTCGCGGGCGGCCCGCCTGGAGCATGTGAGCGGGCGACGCACTCGGAGCGGCCGGCCGGCGGTCCCTTCGGCGAACCCTCGCCGCTAGAATCTCAGCCCCACGTCGAAGTCCAGCCGTCCGGACGATTTCGTATGCCAGGCGTAATCGCATCTGAATCCCGTGGAGTTGGGCGCAAAAAGGGAGATGCCGAGGCCGAAGGACCCGTGCAGCATGCCGGAGGAGAAACGCTCGTCCTTCTCCCATGCGGCCGCGGTCTCCGCGAACAGGTGAAGGGAGGCCCCGATCAGGAGCAATTCGACCGGTTCGTCTCTCGAAAAATTGAACGGGAAACGGTATTCCTGCTCTCTCCGGTACGGGGGGATCCTGTCACCCTCTCTGGCCCGGAACACTCCTTGAAGCGCCAGAGCTGCCTTTGACAACAGGCCGATGTACGCACGCGCATCTATGGAGCCCTCGAACACCGAGAGCGACTCGTCTCCCGGCCCCGCCAGCTCGGCGCGAGCCTCGATGTAACTCGCGTTCCAGGGGAACAGCGATTCTTCTCTCGAATCCCGCCGGAAAACGACCGCGGCAATCCCATAAGAATCCCGTTCGCCGTCGAGCGTGACGCCCTCAACGGGGCTTGCCACGGTCTCGATGCCGCCTTCGAGCGCGACGGACTGGAACGTACCCAGGGGGCGGGACACGGAGAGTCTTGCACCCGACGCTTCGATCTCGGCTCCTTCGAACGACGCGCCCAGGTCGTCGTATGCGTAATGGTATTTTCTGTAATATGCTCGGATTCCGATGCCGAGGCGCAGGGGACCCCCGATCCAGGGGTTCTGCCAGCCGGCTTGCAGGACCGTGTTTCCGCGAAAGAGCGCCTGGAGCTCCACCGTTTCGCTCCTCCCTCTGAGGTTGCGGTTGAGCGCTTTTAATCCGAACGAGATCTTGTCTTCGTATCCCCTTCCGATAAGGAGGTGCCCGGTCAGGGCGGTTTTCTCCGTTACGACGACGGAAACGACGGTCGAGGAATCGTAGGGGACAAATCCGACTCGTATTTCCGAGTAATCGATGCCGGGGATCCGGCGGACGTCCGCCCGGGCGCGTTCGATCATGTCGGCGTCGAAATAATCCCCCGCTTTGAAGGGCAGCGCTCGTTCGATGATGTACGGCTTGATATTCTCGTTTCCAAATATACGGATTTCTTTTGCCTGCAGCCGGGTTGCGTCGCTCCCGGCGGATGAAGCGGAAGCATGCGCGCCGCACAGGCCAAAACACGCCGCGGATATGAGGATTCGTGAGCCGATATTCATCGCTATGCTCCGGACCGGTTGACGGGGGGCATTGTATCTGCAATTGCTTGCAGGATTTAAGCAGAGATCGATCGGCGCGGCAACAGAAAAATCGGCGGACCGCCGCGAATCGCGCGTCACGAAGCATGCGGTTTCGCCCGCGGCCGAGACGGTAC
>JACQXT010000101.1 GCA_016208665.1 Chitinivibrionia bacterium
GTTCCTCCCCGGGAGATTCCCGAAACGCAGGTTCTCTTCACGATCGTCGGCGGCCGGATCGTATACAAAAAGGAAGAGCCGCGCTAGGCGGCTCTTCCGTACCCCTCTGCGCACGTGCCGCCGGTACAGGCCGGCACGGCGCGTATTCTAATCCTGATACAGTGCTTTTACCGTACCCCACGTCGTTTGCTCCGCCGGAATGATGTCCGGGCAGAAGATCGACGTCCATCCGATCGCATTGATGAATGCGAGATCGGGGTAGCGGGTCGCCCGCACGAATCCCGAGATCGGATGAGGAATCACCGTGATCGGCGTATCCGGGAGGCAGTTGTTGCAGCGGTACCAGATGGTGCAGAGGTGCGCCGTCTCGTAGCCGTTCAACGGAAGCTGCCACACCATCGAGATGCCGTTTTTCGTGTTGCCCATCGTCAGCTCCGGCGTGCCGGTGTCGCCGAACCAGGGAATTGACGCCGGATAGGCGATAGCGAACTCTATGCCGACGACCCACGAGTTGAAATTCCTTGCCACGACAAACGCGGAATCGATTTCGCCGTTTATGCAGACGTGAGTCTGAGCGGTGAACGCCTCGTCGAACACGATCTGCACCATCGGCGTCTGCGCCGACGCCGCGGCAGCGCCGAAAACAAGAAGCACTATCGCAGCACATGTCAATAACACTAATCTCATGACCCTCCTCCTTTTCTTGCAAAAGCCGTTGAAATGATTAAGCTACTATTGTGCCAACGGAGATTCCGGACTTGGGAGCGGAGAGCGGCGGGTTCGATGCTCGCGTAACACTCTAAAGAACGCATGTATGACATAGTATATAAATGATATACATATTTGGTCGAACAGGCGTGAGCCCTCTTGATGTCCATTCCCGCTCCAGCGTTCAGGAGAAGCAACGAGGAACGATGAGGAACCGGCAGCCGAAGAGGATTCATTAAGCAACGGCGCGCTGGAAAAATGCGAATCCTGCTCCCGCGTGGAACCGCTTCGGCGGCTCCAGGCCGGGTCGCAACCGGCACCGAACCGCCCCATGTCAGGGGATACAAAAAGAAATCCCGGCATCGCTTCGAAGCGGATGCCGGGATTCCGTGGTCCTCTGGAAATGAAGGTTCTTACTCTTCGCGAATGTTCCTGATCTTAGTCCAGTCCGATCCCGGTACGGACGGAACGGAGCACGGACAGTTGCCGTCGTTGTTGAAGTAGGATACCTTGCCGGTCGCATCCAGATAATTCTGACTGCAGTCGACGACGCCAATGCGGCCCGAAACAGGGTGAGGCACTATTCTGGCGGTCGCGCAGGCCGGTGTAGCGGAGGTGCTGTTGAATCTCAGGGTGGCGACATGGGCCGGCAGCGGCGTGCAAGCGCCGTATGCGAGCGTGAAGCTTCCCTCCTGCGGATCGATCATCGCAGTCTGGAACGGGGAGGTCATGCCGGTCATCGTGCCGGTAAACCCGTCAAACTGGACTTCGAACTCGGCAGCGGTCGCACCCTCCATCCCCATATGAACGACATAATACGTGACGATTCCTGTGCCCGGATCCTGCAAATTGCAATCCGATCCGCCCATGTCGGCATATACTGCAAAGTAGCCGCCGCTCGGTACAGCCGGGGGATTCACGATGACTGGATCGTCATTGTTTCCACAGCCGGCGAACATGCCGAGCATGACCACCGTGCAAATAACGAGAACAGGGCGCAAATGACGTAAGCTTCTCATCCTGATCCTGACCCTCCTTCCGGTCTACAACAACTGCTGTAAAACCTGTTGGTTAATTAAGTCCTTTGCCAATGATGCCTAGCTCTGCTGAGGTGCTGTGCGGCGGGATAGAGCAAATTCCTTGCCATCGCCGCATAAGCCGCATAGTGTGCTGAAAAATTGCGTAGTTGCTCTTGCGACACGGAATAACTAGAATAGCCGGAACACGGTGCGATCGTGCAATTCTGCAATCCGCGGAGGAGGGCGAGTGACTCAGGCGAAGGGTGCGGTTATGTCGCGTCGGCGGGGATTCGGGATCGCTTTTCTCGTTTCGGCGATTCCCGCGGCCGCCGTCGCCATTCTCGAGACGACGCTCTCCATGCGCGCGTTCGCGCCATCGTTTCTCGAACTGCTCTACGGCGCGAACGTGCATTGCGCGATCGCGTGCGCGGCTCTCGTGATCGCACGCCTGCTCCTGTGGAGGATGCGGAGCCCATCATTCGTTCCCGCAGCGCTGGGCATGTTCGTGCTCGCCGAGCTGTCCTTCACGGGCTCCCTGTGGCTGGTGAAATCGCCCTGGGCGCCTCCTCTCGCAACCCGCGCGGGAAAGCTCTTTGCGGCGTGCGCGGCGCTGGCGGCGATCGCCGCCGGCATACTGGTCATCCTGTGGCTGGTGCGCCGTTTCCGGCGTGTGCGCTTCAGCGGGCGGTGCGCACAATGGGCTGGAACTGCGGGCGGGGCGCTTTTCGTCTGTTTCCTCCTTTGCAACGCCGCGCTCGTCGCGACGCATTACGCACGCAGCGGTTCGACGGGCGCCGGAGGCGGCCACATGCGCGGCGGCGCAGCGGAGCGGGACGCGGCCCCCGATGTATTTCTCGTGCTCGTCGATGCGCTGCGGTTCGATCGCGTGTCGTCGAACGGGTACGAGCGGCCAACGAGTCCCGCGCTCGATGCGTTCTTCCGAGAGTGCCGCGTATTCGCAAACGCCTATACGCCCGGCAACAAGACCGTCCCGTCGATCGTGAGTTACTTCACGGGCCTCTATCCCGAATCGCACGGAGTGGTCGGCCCGTTCGCGGAGTTTCCCCGCGGCGCTCCCACGCTTGCGGAACAGTTCCGGCGGCATGGATACGAGACCGCGGCATTCGTCGGCAACATGCTCGTGTCGGCCGAGCACGGATTTTCGCGAGGGTTCGATTCCTATTCGCCGCGGGGCATGCCCTGGTGGCGCTACCACGGGCGAACCGGCGTCGAGGCGCTCGTGAACTATTTCTACGTGCCGGAGGATGCCGCTTCGGGCGAGCGCATATGCGGCGAGTTTTTTTCGTGGCTCGACGCGCATCCGCGGGGGCCGCGATTCGTGTATCTGCACTTCATGGAGCCGCATGCGCCGTACGATCCGCCGGACGGGGATTACGAAGCGGTCGCCCCGGGAGTGGCGCGCGGCCCCGCGTGGCCGCCCATGTTTCACGATTATGCCGGGGAAGGTTCTCTGGAGGATTGGCAATCGCTCGCAGAACCGCCCGCCGTAGAGGATGCGGATCGCCTCGGGATGATCGCCGCCTACGACGGAGAGATTCGCGCCGCGGACCGCGCAGTCGGCAAGGTTTTTGACGAGCTTCGCAAGCGCGGCATGTATGAGAACGCTTTCATCGTCTTTATGAACGACCACGGCGAGGAATTCGGCGATCACGGCGGCTGGTTTCACGGCCACTCGATCTACGACGAACTCACGCGGTGCCCGCTCGCATACCGGCCTCCCGGGGGATTGCCGGAAATGGACACGGCGGCCGGAGGAATCCCGGAGGGCGGAGGTTTAACGGCGGCCGGCGGAACTCCGGCAGGCGGCGGGAGGATCATCGAGCGTCCGGTGAGCGTGCTCGATTTTCTCATGACGCTCTTCGAGCTCCTGGAAATGGATCCGTTGCCGCATCATCAAGGTCTCCTCATTCCGGAACTCTTCGAATTGCCTCCGCCGGCTGCTCGGGCGCCGGTCATAAGCTCGCTCCCGCCGCAGCTCTATTCGTGCAGGCTCGGCCCCTGGAAACTCGTTCGCCGGGGCGACCCGGATGCGCCGGCGGACATGCTCTTCGATCTTGCGGCTGACCCGCTCGAGAGGAACGATCTCTCCCTCGTTCTGCCGGACACGCTGGCGATGCTTCGCTCGGCGCTCGAACGCACGATACGTGCGCACGAGGAATTGCGCCTGGGCTCGTCGAACGCGGCGGCGGATCCGAGGTTGCTGGAGCGGTTGCGGAGTCTGGGGTATGTGAAATAGCGCCGGCAGCGCGGGTGGCGGCGATGGGGCCCCCGCCCGCGCGGAGCGGTGAGGGAGCACGGGCGGGATAATCGGCGACAGGACCCGCGCGAACAGAGCTATTGAGGCACGGAGGCTTTATAGAAGGCGGCGTCTCCCGTGATCGCGTAACGCGACATGGCCGCCGGAACCAGGACGGACATTCCCTTTGAAAGCGCAACAACTCTTCCGCTCCTCGCATTCAGCGCAAGAGCCTTGCCGCCGGTGCAGAGCAGGATTTCCACGCTTCGATGGTCGGCGCTCGTGTATTCAACGCCGCGCGACACGGTGATGACCGAGAGCTCGAATTCGCCCGTGCGCGTTTCATAGACCCGTTCGCACGCCGCGCGCTCGACGGGCTCGAGAATCGCCGGCGGCTGTTCGTCGAAATGCAATATCGCGAGGAGTTCGGGCACGTCGATATGCTTCGGCGTGAGCCCGCCGCGGAGCACGTTGTCCGAATTCGCCATGAGCTCGATCCCAACGCCGCCGAGATACGCGTGCAGGCTGCCCGCGCCGAGGAACATGGCCTGGCCGGGCTGGAGATTCACGAGGTTCAGAAGCAGCGGGCTCAAAATGCCTATGTCGCCGCGGTAGTGCGCGTCGAGCTCGAGCATGCACTCGAACGCCGGATCGTCCCCCGCGTGGCCGCGGGCGAATTCGACCGCCTGCGCGACCGCACGGCTCTTCCGGCCGCCGTCCATCGTCATGATCTCCGTGAAAAAGCGTTTGAGGCCTGCGGCGTCGGGGCTTCGCTTGAACGCGCCCAGCTCCTTCGAGAGCTCCGAAGGCCCGATTGCCTCCAGGAACTCGATGGCGCTCTCCGGCGGGCGAAATCCGCTGAGCGCCCGGAACGGCGTCAGCGCGCAGATCGTCTCCGGCTTGTGATTCGCGTCCTTGTAATTGCGGTTCGGCGCGTCGAGCGGAATGCCGATCTCGTTCTCCCGCTCGAAGCCTGCGCGCGCCTGCGCGCGGTCTGGGTGCGCCTGTATGGAGAGCGGGCGTTCAGCCGCCAGCACCTTGAAAAGAAAGGGAAGGGAGCCCCCGAACATGTCCGCGGTTCGACGTCCGAGCACCTCGGCGGGCGAGTGTTCCAGCAGTGCGGGCAGCGGATGCCATTCATGGTCGATGAGGACTTCCGACGGCGCCTTCGGGTGGGCGCCCATCCACAGTTCCGCCTGGGGCGTCTCCGACGGCGACGGGGCGCCGAGGAGCTCGGCGATCGCCGTACGCGAACCCCATGCGTATTCCTGCACCGGATTCCTGAGAAAATAAAAGTCGTTTACGAGGCCGATCTTCATGATAGCGTCACTGATTCCCGAATCCGGCGGATGTCTTGAGTCGCTCGACGATTTCGAGCGCCGCCTTGTTGTTCCCGGCCGCCTTCTCCTCGGACGACGATTCGGTGTAGCACCTGAACTCCGGGGCGTTGCCGGACGGCCGGAGGTGGACGATATCGTCCGAAACGAACGAAATGCGCGCGCCGTCCGTGAAGTCCATGGATCCGGCGGGACCGAACGCCGGAGAGAAGATATCGTTCGCATACGCGGCGCCCCCCGCGCGGAACGCCTCTACGATCGCCTTGCCGAGCTCGTTCGGGAATCCGCGCAGCAAACCGCTCATCGTGTACCGCGGCGGGAGCTCTCCGACGAGGCCCGAGAGCGTCGTCCTCTTTCGAAGCGACGAGAGGAGAATGCAGATGATCGGAAGCGCGGCATCCCTCGTGGGAAGCGCCTCGAGAACGGCGCCCGTCGCGCTATCGGCGATCCCGCTCGCCGTGAGAAAACCTCCGTTCGCCTCGTAGCCGACGACGGTCCTGTTTCCGCGTCCGAGAGCCTCGTTCATGGATGCGATCACGTAGGGCGAGCCGATGCGCGTTCTCGAAATCGAAGCGAAGCGCCCGCATTTCTCCAGGGCGGTCGACGAGCTTACCGGCGTGGATACCGAATCGGCGCCCAAAAAATCAGCGGCCAGTATGCCCAGCGCGTCGCCGCGCACGATTTCCCCGCGTTCGTCGACCACGAGCGGGCGGTCTCCGTCGCCGTCGGTCGAAACGAGCGCGTTCGCCCTGTGTTCCGCAACCCACGCGGCGAGCTTCTCCGGTTCTTTGACGGCTTCGGTATCGAGCGCCATGAACGTCGCGGAGAAACCGGCTCGAATGACCTCCGCGCCGAGCGCTTCGAGAATCTCCGGCAGGATGTCGCGCGACACGGACGAGTGCTGGTAGAAAACGATTCTGAGCGGTTTCAAACATTCGGGCGGAAAAAACGCGAGGTAGCGTTCGACGTACGCCTCGCGGGCCGCGCCATCGACTGCATCAAGCCCTGCGGCTTCCGCAAGCAGCGGCTTATCTTCGTCGGTGCCGGCCAGGGCCGCATGGCGCTTCAAGATCTCCGCCTCGTCGTCTTTGAGCACCTCTCCCCACGGCATGTTGAACTTGATGCCGTTCCGGTCGTCGGGAATGTGGCTTCCCGTCACCATGATGCTCGCCATGTCGTTTCTGATGCCGTAGCTCATGACGGCGGGCGTCGGGACGAAGCCGCATGGAACGACCTCCAGCTTTTCCTCTCGCAATCCGGCGGCGACCGAGCGCATGATTCCCGGCGTGCTGCTGCGGACCGGGCGAACGCCCGCGCGTAGCGGGCGCACTCGCGATCCGTCATTTCTGCCACCAGGCCGCGCACGCCGCTCGTTCCGAATTTCAACGTCATTGCCGCCTCATCTTCTTATACATGTTGATGAGACCGTTCGTAGACGAGTCGTGAGCGTCCACCGGTTTGTCGTCCCGCAGCTCGGACAGGATTCTTTTCGCGAGCTCCTTGCCGAGCTCAACGCCCCACTGGGCGAAGCTGAAGATGTTCCAGATGACTCCCTGCACGAAGATCTTGTGTTCGTACATCGCTATGAGGCTCCCCAGGACGCGCGGGGTGAGCCTGGCGAACAGGATCGAGTTGGTCGGCTTGTTGCCCTCGAACACCTTGTGCGGGAGGAGCGCCCGGATCGCTTCTTCGCCGAGACCCTCGCGCACGAGCTCCGCTCGCACCTCCTCCGCCGATTTCCCGCGCATCAGGGCTTCCGTTTGCGCGAAGAAATTAGAAAGCAGAATCGCATGATGCCCGCCGATCGGGTTGTGCGTCGCGGCGGGAGCCAGGAAGTCCGCGGGCACGAGCCTCGTGCCCTGATGGATGAGCTGGAAGAACGCGTGCTGGCCGTTCGTGCCCGGCTCGCCCCAGATGACGGGGCCCGTCCGGTGCGCGACGCGCGCGCCCGATCGATCGATCGATTTTCCGTTGCTCTCCATGTTGCCCTGCTGAAAGTACGCAGGGAAGCGCCGCATGTACTGGTCGTAGGGAAGGATCGCTTCGGTCTCCGCGCCGAAGAAGTTCGTGTACCAGATGCCGATCAGGGCAAGGAGAACCGGTATGTTTGCATCGAACGGCGTCTCTTTGAAATGGCAATCCATCTCATACGCCCCCGCGAGCATCTCGTCGAAATTGTCGAAACCGATGCAGCACGCGACCGAGAGGCCGATCGCCGACTACCAGAATTCGAACATGTTTTCGGGATCGATGCCGAATTCGCGCACCTTCTCCTCGTTGGTCGAGAGCGCCACGAAATGCCTCGCGATGTGTTTCTCGTCCCCGGCGTGTTCGAGAAACCACGCGCGGGCCGAATACGCGTTCGTCATCGTCTCCTGCGTGGTGAACGTCTTCGATGCGATCATGAAGAGCGTCGTCTCCGGATCCACCTGCTTCAGCGTCTCCGCGATGTGCGTGCCGTCCACGTTGGACACGAAATAGACCGCGAGGTCCTCCCGCGCATACGGCCGAAGGCACTCGGCCGCCATGGCCGGCCCCAGGTCCGAGCCGCCGATGCCGATATTGACGATGTCCGTGATTCTTCTCCCCGTGTAGCCCTTCCACCTGCCTGAGCCGAGCCTGCCCGAAAACTCCTTCATCTTCTTCAAGACAGCGCGCACTTCCGGCATCACGTCTGCGCCGCCGCCCAGGCGGACGGGCGCGCCGCTCCTGTTTCTCAGAGCGGTGTGCAATACCGCGCGGTGTTCCGTCTCGTTGATCGCTTCTCCCGAAAACATCTTGTGTACGGCGTCCCGCAGTTTCGTTTCCTCGGCCAGCCCGAGGAGAAGGGCGAGTGTTTCATCGGTGATGATGTTCTTGGAGTAGTCGACGAAGATGTCGCCCAGCGCGAACGAGAATCTCTCGGCGCGCCCGGGGTCCGCGGCGAACAGCTCCTTCATGTGCGTCCGCTTC
>JACQXT010000102.1 GCA_016208665.1 Chitinivibrionia bacterium
GGATTTCCGGATGCCGTCATGGGTCCGAAATTGATGGACGACATGAAGAAACAGGCGGCGCGTTTCGGCACCCGGTTCGAAATGGTCGAGATAGACCGCGTGGAACTCGCGGGCGATACGAAGACGCTCTATGCGGGCGACCGGGCGTATCGGTGCAACGCGCTGATCATTTCGACGGGAGCGACGGCGCGATGGCTGGGGATCGAGAGCGAGGAGCTCTTGAAAGGCCACGGCGTCTCGGCGTGCGCGACGTGCGACGGATTCTTTTTCAAGAACAGGGAGATTGCCGTCGTCGGCGGCGGCGACAGCGCCCTTGAAGAGGCGACGTTTCTCACGAAATTCGGCACGAAGGTGTACGTCGTTCACCGGCGCGACCAGCTCCGCGCGTCAAAGGCCATGATCGAGAAGGCGGAGAAGAACAAGAAGATCGAATTCGTCTGGAATTCGGTTGTGAAGGAAGTACTGGGAAACCCCGAACAGGGCGTGAGCGGCCTCCGGCTCGCACACACGAAGTCGGGGGCGGAGAGCACCCTCGCCTGCCAGGGACTGTTTCTCGCCATCGGACACACGCCCAATACCGGCCCCTTCAAGAACCAGCTCGAGCTGGATGCGAACGGATACATCATAACAAAGCCGGGAAGCACGGAAACGAGTGTTGCGGGAGTGTTTGCGGCGGGGGACGTGTAGGATCACAAGTACCGGCAGGCAGTCACGGCGGCGGGAACGGGATGCATGGCGGCGCTGGACGCCGAAAAATATCTCCAGGCCGCCGGAAAGTTGGATTAGCCGGACGCGGATTGATGGGGCGGCGGGAAGCTGGAATGATCCGGCGCGGCCGGATGCCGGGGCGGCCGCCGCCCATGTGTCCCCGTCCGGAAGCCGCGGCGGGGCCGATGAGGCAGTCGCTACATCCCGACGCCGCTCACGCGCCGTCCGCAGTGGGCGCAGCAGCCGTCTCGTATCGAGTAATTCCCAAGCTGAAAACCGCAGCGTTCGACGATCATCTTCCGGCAGGCGGGGCAATACGTGTGCTCTCCGCTGTCCCCCGGCCCGTTTCCCGTATAGCCGTATTCGATGCCTTCCGCCCTTCCCCTGTCGCGGGCGCGGACGAGCGTCGCGATCGGCGTCGAAGGGACGTCGGCCATTTTGTGGTTCGGATGAAACCGGCTGATGTGCCACGGCGTATCGCGTCCGAGTTCGAGCGCTATGAAACGCGCGATGTCCCTGAGTTCGTCTTCGGAATCGTTGACGCCCGGAATGACGAGCGTCGTTACTTCGATCCAGATCCCCAGTGTCTTCATGCGCTTCAGGGTATCGAGCACGGGCTCGAGCCGTGCGCCCATGATCCTGCGGTAGGTCTTGTCGCGAAAACTCTTGAGATCCACGTTCGCGGCGTGCAGGTACGGCGCGATCATCTCGAGCGGTTCCCGCGTGATGTATCCGTTCGTCACGAAAATATTCTTGATGCCCTTCGCGTCGGCGGGTGGGACCTCCCGGCCGTCGATTTCCCCCTGCCCCGGACCTTGCACCTGTGATATATTCCAATTCTGGCAAAACACGCAGTGGAAGTTGCATCCCACGGTGGAAACGCTGAAGGATGAGCTTCCGGGATAAAAATGGAACAAGGGTTTCTTCTCGATCGGATCGACGTGGATCGCGGCGGCCAGATTGTAGACGAGCGTATAGAGCGTGCCCGAAAGATTCTGCCGGACGGCGCAGATGCCGAGCCGTTCGGGCGTGATGAAGCAATGATGGGCGCAGAGATGGCACGTCACTGCGCCTTGTTCGTTCTTCTCATAGAAGAGAGCTTCGTGCATGCCGTGTCACCTGTGTGCAGTATACGCCCGCACGGAGCGGCATCACAATAGTTTCTCTCCCGGCGCGCGGCGGTAGTGGGCGATTGCGGCGCCGCGCTCGCCGAAGGCGGGCTCGCGGGCCGCGGTACGGAGGCGCCCGCAAGGAGGTGCTCATGACGTTCAAGGGGAAGTATGCGGTCATAACCGGCGGCGGCACGGGGATCGGCGCCGCGACGGCGCGGGAACTCGGGAAACGAGGCGCCCATGTATTCATCGTCGGGAGACGGCATGAGGCGCTGCTCGATCTTCAGGCCGAACTCCGGCAGGACGGGATCCTCGTAGACGCGATCCCCGGCGACCTGTCTGACCGGACCTCTCTGGCCGGGGCCGCGGAAGCGATCGAGGCGCGGACCGGCCGGATCGATTATCTCGTCAATAACGCCGGCGCCTATATCCTGGAAGAATTCGAGAAGATGGACGTGCGCGACTGGGACGAGACGTTCGACGTCAACGTGAGAGGATTGTTTCTGTTCACGAACCTGCTCTTGCCGCTCATGAAGGAAACGGGCGGGGCGATCGTGAATATCGCATCCTCGCTCGCCTGGCAAACCGCTCCGCGGGCGTCCGCCTACGCCGCGTCGAAAGCGGCGGTGGTATCGCTCACGCGGTCTATGGCGCGGGAGTTCGGCGCCATGAAGATCCGCGTCAACTGCGTCGCTCCCGGCATTGTCGATACGCCGGTGCACGGCAGGCGTTTCAAGGACGAAGAGTCAAAACAGGCGTTTTTTACACGGATCTCCGCAGAGCTGCCTGCCGGCAGGATCGGAACATCCGATGACGTGGCGCGGGCGGCGGCGTTCCTCCTGAGCGACGGCGCTTCCTGGGTCACGGGGGCCGTGCTTGCCGTCGACGGGGGGATGTCCGTACTGTGAGCGGCGACATCGAGAAGGCCTACAAACTCAAGCGGGAGCACCGCTACTTCAATATCAGCGTGCTCTGGATATGGTACTTCCCGCGCGTCGTCCGCATACTCCACCGCCTCAAGATACCCCACGAAGCCGTGACTCTCTTGTCGCTCGCATGCGGCATCGGCGCGGGCGCATTCCTCCTCGGAATGGGATATCGCAGTCTTCTCCTCGCGGCGGTGTTCGTCCACCTCAAGGACGTGTTCGACGCAAGCGACGGAAGCCTCGCGCGACTCACGGGCCGGACAAACAGGATTGCGCGCTTCCTGGATTCGCTCTTCGATCTCGTCGTGATTACATGGCTTCTTGCCGCAATCGCCGCCAGGGAGCATCCCGCATCGGGTTGGCAGACAGCGGTCCGGTTTGCAGCGGCGTGGGTCTCGATCTTCATGCAGTGTTCCTATTTTAACTACTATCTCGTCTCGTACACGCGGCTGTTTTCCGGCACGAACGTCCGCACCGACGAGCGGACGACCGAGGCGGACAAGGCGCTCTACGGCACGGCATGGAAACGCCGCCTGTTGCTCGCCCTCCAGGCCGTCTACGGCGCCGTGTACGGATGGCAGGACAGGTTGATCGCGAAGCTGGACCGGAAGAGCCTCGACCGCGCGGGCCGCGGCGGAGCGAGAACGCCCGGAGAAGCCGGAGCCGAGGAGCTGCGGGCCTGGTACGGGGATAAGAGGCTCATGACCCTTAACTCGCCCCTCTGCTTTGGGACGCATCTCTTTATCCTCATACTGGCTCTCATCATTTCGCAGCCGATGTACTTTTATTATGCTATAATCTTCCCTGGAAACGCCTACCTGCTCTTCAACATTGCGTACCGGGAACGAAGGTTCAAACGAGAGATAACCCGGCAGGTTTCGAACGAGGTCACGAGATGATATACGCGACGAGAAAGTCGTTTTTCTGCGCCGCGCATCGCTATTACGACGAAAAGCTTTCGGCGGCGGAGAACGAGAAGCGTTTCGGCAAGTGCGTCAACACGCACGGGCACAACTACGAATTGGAAGTAACCGTCGCCGGCGACGCGAACCCTCGAACCGGCATGGTGGTGAACCTTTCCGAGCTCGACGCCATCATCCGCGCGCGCGTCCTGGACATTCTCGATCACAAGAATCTCCAGGCCGACGTCGATGAGTTCCGGAGCGTGATCCCGACGACCGAAATGATCGCGCAGTTCATCTGGCGGCGGCTGGACGGCGGCATTCCCGGAGCCCGGCTGTTTCGCGTGCGCCTCTACGAGGACAGCACCCTCTTCGTCGACTGCTTTGGGGAAGGCGCGGGTGA
>JACQXT010000125.1 GCA_016208665.1 Chitinivibrionia bacterium
CTGGCGCCATGTCCCCTATCTTGCAATAGGACCGGGTGCGCACTCTTTCAAGGATGACAGGAGGTGGTGGAATAGACGATCCGTCGAGGGTTACTGCAGAAGCCTGGAACGTGGCGAACCACCCGTGGAAGGGTCCGAGAACCTCTCACCGGAGCAGTTGAGGCTAGAGAAACTATACCTCGGTTTTCGGACCGACGACGGTGTCCCTCTTGGCGAACTGAACCTTACACCGGGAACATCGGAAGTCCTGAAGAGACTTATCAGGTCCCGGTACCTCAGGAATATGAAAGGTAGAGTTGTTGCCACCACGCGGGGATACCTGATTGCCGACAGGCTTCCCCTCATGTTTGCTGATTGAGGGATTCCCAATCGGCCTTTACGAGCTTGAGAATTTCTTTGCCCACTTCCGTGTAGACCTGTATCCCGCCCCAGTTTGGTTCCGCCACAATCTTCTGCATCAAGAGCCCATCATCGTCGAACCATCGTGGCAGGACTCCGCCGAGGAAGTAGCCTCTGCTTCTCAGGAATTCCGCTGTAGAGTTTATCCAGGGCGAGGTCAGTTTGAGCCAGACTTGTATGACCACCATGTTCCGGCCGAGGAGCCCCTCCTCTTCTTCTGCGAAAACCTCAAAGAAGTCCTCCCCTGCCTCTGGTATTCCGATCCGTGCAACACGGGCGAAATCGAAGACCGTCGTCTTCATCTCAGTAAGAGAGACAGTAGGAACGCCCTGGCGGGATTGTGAGATGCTTCGCTGGTCATCGAAATTACCGTAAATGAATGTGAGAGCTTCCTCATACCGCTCGGGCAGATAAACCTTGTGAGGTCTTGGCCTGATGGTTCGGAACATGGGGACCGTGGCAACGCGCCCGGAAGCGCTCCCTTCCTTTCGGTAGGCCTCGGCGGGCATGAGGTCTATCTCCATGGCAGTGGCGATTGTACCTGCGGCCGACCAGGAGCGTTGCATGTAGATGTGGTTGCAGACAGCTTCCCCGAAGACGGCGTCCATCTTGAACCTCGGAGCCATGACATTCACCGCATAGTCATGACAGACGTTTATGATGCCTGAATTACGGTAGTTTGTCAGGACGAGTCCCTGTCCTAATTCGTAGAGTCCCCGGTGCGGCGCGGAGTTGTAATATGCTTCGTAGCCGATGATATCGCCCTTCGGTGTCCGGGCCAGAACGGGGATGTTTGTCCCGTTCTTCAGGCCTTCGCGCAGGGCATCTTCGTCGTACACGAGTTTTACCGGGTATTCCTGCCCGTATACCTCCTGGAAAAGGCGCACCACCCCTGGTGCGTCATCGGGTCGGAATATATCAATTTCGTAGGTCTGTCCTGCCTCTATGCGGGATGAATCGATCGTCATCTCTGCAACCCCTCCTTTAGCTCTTCCGGTTTATCCTTCAAATGCCAGACGACAATGGCGCCCAGAACATACAGCACTGCGCAAAAATAATAGAGACCCACGTAGCCGAAGCGTCCCAGCACGAGGCCTCCGAGAAAGGGGCCCAGAAAGAAGCCTCCCTGGAGCATGGTGACGGAAAGGTTTACATTCAGCCCCCTGTAGAGATCGAAGGCCATGGCTGCAAAGAGCGGCATCGATATTCCCCTGAGAATCCCGAACGTGAATCCCGTTACGGAGAAAAGCAGCATACTTGTCCCGTGAGCGAGCATAATTGACGCCGCTGCCATCCCTATCATGGACCATATGGAGACGGCAACCTTGTTCATTTTATCGAAGAAGACGGTTCCCGCCAGCCTGATACCCAGCATTGCCGCGGTGACGATGGTGAAGAAGAGCCCGGGCCGTGCGATGCCGCTTGCCTTCCCGTATCCTTCGAGAAAGAAGAAGATGATGGTGTATCCGCTATAGAGAAGCAGAGTTGCAGCAAAGAGCAGGACTATCTTCCTATTCTTCAGGTTTGCCCTCAACTCCTGCGCCGTCAGGCGCCCTGTCCGGGAACCGGTCATGAGGCCGCTACTTTTCGCGGGTCTTAAGAGAAAGGCAACGGGAAGGGAGCAGGCCAGGACCAGCCCGCTTAGAGACAAAACTCCTACGAAGTCTTCGGTATTATTGACAAAATGGCTCATAAGGGGAGGAATTAAGGCATAGGGCACGAGACGGGCAATTGCGAAGAGACTGAATGCCTCACCGCTTTTTCCTTCCGGGATGTTCCCTACCATGAGAGTCATCACGGCACTAAGCAGGCAAATAAAGCCCGCCCCCTGAAGAAGACGGACTGCCACCATCGAGGCGAAATCCGTTGCGATCCTGTAGACGAAAAGAGTCACAACCATGATCAGAATACCCGTGATCATCCATTTCTTGCCATTGCCTCCATGCAGAAAGGGGCTGAGAAGGGGTTGGATGATGATCATAGCCAGCGAGTCGGCACCGATGATAAAACCGAACCATTGCGGATTGATGTGAAGCCAGGTAAGGTAGAGGTGAAGTTGGAAAAAGACGGCCAGGATCCCCGAGGCCAGCAAGATGATGCCGTTGAGGCCGAGGAATTCTTTGGTGTAAAGGTTGGCGGGAACGGCTTTGTTCACGTCCATCAGGGAGCCGATCCCGTATACGGAGAGGAGGCATACCGCAGAAGGCGCATCACCAGATTGCCCGCCACGAGTCTCCGATAACGGGCGCTTGCCCTTACATCGTCGATGGGCGAGACGGAGGACTGGGCAGCCACTGATGCCTCCATCAAGGTGGCGTGCGAGAGAGGTTTGCCCGTCATGATCCTTTCCGCCTCCGCTGACGTGATAATCGTGGGACCTACGCTTCCCCATGCCAACCGGGCATGTTCAATTACACCGTCCCTGTTGGGGGTGAGGAGCGCTGCGAGGCTGGCCACGGATATGGCGAGGGCCTTGCGTTGTCCCACCTTCTCGAAGTGGCCTATCGTGTTTCTCTCAGGTTTTCTGATCCATATCCCATAGAGGATCTCACCGGGCTGCAGAGCCACCTGCCCGGGGCCTTTTATGAAACGCCTCAGGGGCAGGAGCCGGGAAGATTCTATCGATTTGAGTTCCACCGAGGTGCCGAGCTTACAGCCCGAACCGATGAAGACCATCTCTCCTTCGTCACGCACCTCTTGCAGGTCAGCCAGTCTTTCGAGACAGATCAGCGGTGAGCCCGGGCTATCCTGAGCCCCCAGGCGCAGCAGCAGGTCTGTTCCGCCTCCGTAGACTCTGCTGTCAGGGTAGAGCGAAAAACTCTCCCAGAGGTCGTCGAAGCTGAGGGGAATCAGTACGTCCCTCATGCCTTCCGGTCCTCCTCACTCTGTTCAGCAGCTGTCTGAACAGCGTCGACTATCTTCTGGTAGCCGGTGCATCTGCAGAGGTTGCCGCTTATGCCCTCGCGAATCTCTTGTCTCGAGGGATGCGGGTTTCTGGTAAGAAGTTCGGCCGCGGCCAGGAACATGCCGGGTGTGCAGAAGCCGCACTGGACTGCCCCCTGATCTATAAACGCCTGTTGGAGGGGCTTGAAGCGTTCCATGGTGGTAATGCCTTCGATGGTGGTTATTCTCCTGCCTTCCAATTGAGCGGCAAGCATGAGGCATGCGAGGCGTGTCTCATCATCCACTACGATCGTGCAGGCGCCGCATTCACCGGAGCCGCACCCTTCCTTAGTGCCGGTGAGATGGAGGGGTTCCCTTATGAGATCGATGACGCGCATATCAGGGGGAACATCGACAGTTACCGGCCAATTGTTAAGGGTAAAAGATATCTTCACCGCCCACCTCCCTCTGTAGTGTCAACGTGTGACAGGGCTTCGAGGACCCGCTCCGGGTTAAGGGGAGACGTGGTGACCCTGATTCCGCAGGCATCTGCAACGGCATTCGCCACGGCAGGCAGTGCCCCGGAGAGGTTGATCTCCCCCACCCCCTTCATGCCGAAGGGGCCGGTTTCTTCAGGCAATTCAACGGGAAGAGAGAGTATATCGGGTACGTCGAGGGCTGTGGGAATAATATAAGTGGCAAGTCCTCCAGTCTCAGGCAAACCCGAGGAGACCTTGAATTCCTCGTACAGTGCGTATCCCAGTCCCTGGGCAATGGAACCCTGGACCTGCTGTTCGTAAATCTGGGGATTTATTATCTTACCTCCGTCAGTGACGGCAACGTAGTCCATTACTTCCACC
>JACQXT010000126.1 GCA_016208665.1 Chitinivibrionia bacterium
GCGAACCATAGTCGTGATAAACGACAGCCTTCATAAGTTCGGATCTCCCGGTGATGCGGTCTTCCGTCTTGTAAGCCTCGCCAAATAGTCGCCATTCATTTCTTGATGGGCGATTTCGCACCGCCATCCGGCGGACTCCGAATGCTCTCGTAGGGTTTCAGCATCCACCTGCAGCCAACCGCAGTAGGGCCCCTTCCGGCCTTGAAACTCAAACTGCATGCGAATTTCCCCGATGTAACGCCCGGCTTCCCGGTTTGCTTCGTGGTAGGCGAGGTTCTTGGAATCGCCGGTGACGCGCACATCAAGGGAATCGACGAGAAGTTGCCCGTTGACCGCCAGAAGCGAATGGGCGCGGGCCAAAAAACGCTTCAATCCCTCGATCGTCTCGACCATCCCTATTCCGTGGCCCATCATCAGGAGAGTGTCGAAGGAGCCTCGTTCAAACAGAAGTATGTCCGCGCAAAGCACATCAACCACGCTGCGGCGATATCCAGCACGCTTCCCTTGCAAAGTTTCGTCGCCCTTCTCTCAATTTCAGTGAAGCTCAACTCGTCCCGAAAAAACAGGCTTACGGGAACAACTGTTTCCGTTTCATCGTCTCTGCGAACGATGAGTTCCGCATCAGAGCCTCCCTCGAAATAGGCTAGGAGCGCTTTCCCGAACGGCTCCATGGCTTTCGCGTTCATTCGCGTTTCCTCGTTCCCGAAAAGAGCACGAATCCCGATCCCGCGGTAAATAACAAGTACACTGCCACGACGCCCCAGCCCAGCACGTTCAGAACCCCCGAGAGAACCGCCGCAACCGTGATGACCACGCCGATGCTGTCGTACACCAGGAGGTCGAGGAGAATCGCGCGCCGGGCGTCGGATGCGCCGACATCTTTCGCGAACCACGTCAGGAGCAGGGTTCCAATCATCGCTGCTCCGTATTCCCGAGCGGTGAACATTCCGGCTTCGCTCAGCGTTCCGCCCAGGAGCGCGATGAGCTTGTTCGGAGCCGCAAGAATGAACACCCCAAAGAAGAGGCAAACCAGGGCCTTGAGAATCAGAAGTGTGCGGAATGTCATAGCACCGTCCTTTCTTGAAAACCTTGGCGACCATCGGCCGAACGGCTTGTGCATGGGCCGCGTGCGCTCGTTCGGTTGCCGGGCATCGCCGCTAACGGAATTCCAGCCAAATCCCGCGAGTCGCATGCGGCGGCACTACGATGCGGCGCGGCGCGCGAATCTCGAAGCGGGCCGCAATGCCCGCCGCGGACAACTGTCGGCTAACCACGTCCATGTCGGTCACTCGGAGACTCGCACCAATAATGGGGCGTCCCGCGACAACTTGATGCGATACCGGCAAGATCACGACCTCGCTCCGATCAACCGCAACGACCGTGGCCGATACCGAGTCGGGAGCCAAGACGGCCCGGAGCACGCTCGACCCGCCAAGGCGGACGAGAAGCCGTTCGAGTTCGGCGCCAGCCTCCGCGGCAATCCACACAGCGCGCAGCGCCGTCGCCCCATTGCGGTGGGCAAAGTGTTCAGGGCGGTCTGTCGGGGATCGGTTGCCGCGCACGAAGAACAGGTAGGCGAGTCCCGGCTGCCGGAGCTCCGTGACGTCGGAATCGCCCACGATCCGACGTCACAAGGCAAAGAAGCGCAAGGCCGACAAGTCCAGGCAGCAATGGCGTTTTCATAGTGGATGTCCTTCGCGTGATCGGCGGCCTATAAAAGCCCGTGTTGTGTCAAAACGATTTCGACAATTGTGCGGGCTGTCTTTCCCGTCATGTTTTTCCCCTTGGCGACACAAGCAAAGGCGTACTTCTTCCCGTTACTCTCCACATAGCCGACAAACCATCCGATGTCGCGCTTGCCGGCTTCATCGTGGCCGCCCCCTGTTTTTCCATAAAGGATTCCATGATCTGTTTTCCTGACAGTCATGATCTCCTTTAGTACTGCTTGGGACTTGTCGGAAATCGGAAGCTTTCCAAATGCAAGTTTGCACATCAGTCCGGCCTGTTCGTCGGGTGAGATCAGGAGCGCCGTTCTTCCGGGCGCAGGGAGCCAAAAGGTATCTATCCCTGCGGATATGTTCCGGTCGCCATAGCCGATCTTATCTATCCATGATTGCATCCTTTTCGTACCGATGTCCCGGGCTAGCTTCTGGAATGCGGGCACACAGGAGACTTGGAACGCTTCCTTCAGGGTCAGATCCTTGTTCCATTCCGGAATGAAACGGGATTCTCCATCCCATGTATAAAAAGCGTCGCCGGGTGTGGCGCAAAGCGCCGCCAGCTGCAGGCCATTATTAGGTCGGTAGTTCACAGCTGCCTCAGCAGTTTGAACGCATGAACCCATTCGTTGCGCAGAAAGCCGGGAATGCACCAGAGCACACACAGCGGCTCAATTGCGCGCGCGGCGGCGCGGGGCGCCAACTTCATCCGCTCGTTATCCGGCCAAGAGCCCAAGCGCCTTTTGAATAGCCGCCTCCAAGTCCTTCGGACAATCCGTGCCGATGCGCTGCCGCGTACCGTCTGTCATCTCAAGTTCAACGGCATCGAGCCCGGACACGCAATAGAGCCATCCACTCGGCAATCTGCGGATCCCCCAACCGTAGAACCACTTGTTCCTCACGACCCTCACTCCACGAATATCCGAAAGCGCAAAGCGCTTGCGGACGATGCCGGGGCCAAACCAAATCAATACGGAATCGCGCCCTACCTCGACCGTGAGCGTGCTGAAGAGAACCAGTGCGACCGCCAGCAGTCCAAGCGTCACTAGCGCCATTGCCTCCGCTTCGACAAACAACGCGACTAAGATGAGCACCACAATTGGAATGCCGACAAGTGCAAGCACGAGCTTGCCTACCTGCGTGTGACGGTATATCAACATCGTCTTTTTTCTTTCAATGGTATAACCAGCAGAAACGGCCAGACTACTATATGCCTTGTCGTCGATGTCATATCATTCTTGCCTAACGGCGAGCGTGACCCTCGGTTCAGCCGGCGTCCGCGCTAGGTGAACCGCAGTGGTCCGCGCTCTTGTTCGGTGTCCGCATCCTACTGCTCAATCTGCTTCTTCGCCGACTTGATGAAACGGCCAAACACCTTGTCCTTCTTGCGCTTCTCGATATAGGTGAGATCGTGGAATGCGATCTCCTTCCTGAGTTTCAGGTAGCTGTGATACCGTTCTTCGCTTACGTTGCCGCTTTCCACGGCGGCCAAGACCGCGCAGTCGGGCTCTTGCGTATGGGTGCAGTCGGAGAATCGACAGTTGAGCGAAAGCTCGTGAAAGTCCGCGAAAGCCTCATTCACTCCGGCAGTTGCTCCAAGCAGACCCAACTCCCGCATTCCCGGGGTGTCGATTAACAGAGCCCCGCATTCGAGCGAGATCAACTGGCGGCGGGCGGTGGTATGAACGCCTTCGCCAGTGCCGCTGACCTCCTTTGTGTCGAAAACCTCTCGTCCTATCAACCGGTTGATGAGTGTGGTCTTGCCCACTCCCGAGGAGCCAAGGAGGCAATACGTCTTGCCCGGTGAGAGAATCCTCCGGATACTATCGAGTCCGAAACCCGTCGTGTTGCTGAGCGCGAGGACCTGGGTGGAGATGCCCGTGCTTTTGATCTGCGCAATGATCCCTTCCAGTTCCGCTGGAGATATCAAGTCCGTCTTGCTCATCACGATCCGAGGTTCAATGTGTCCCTCGTTAGCCATGACCAGATACCGATCAAGCCTCCGCATGTTGAAGTCATATTCACAGGCTTGCACGATGAGTGCGACGTCAATGTTGGCCGCGATCATCTGAAAGTCCGCGGTCTTGCCTGGACACTTGCGGCGCAGGCACGTCTTTCTCGGCATCACGCAATGAATGATGGCAGGACCGCCCGACATGTGGTACTGCACGCCGACCCAGTCGCCCACGCACGGCAGGTCAATTGCCGATTGGGCTGCGAAACGCAACCTTCCTGCAAGTTCCGCGTAGGTCTCGGCGTCCTGATTGCGAACGAGGAAAGCGCCCCTATCTACGGCAGTAACGCGCGCAATCCTCCGCCCGGGTTTCAGAAGGGCGGCGGAATGCCGCTCGAACCATTCGTCAAATCCTAGATTTGTCAGTTCCATAGTTTTCTCGCACACCGAACGGTCTGCGCAGCCCGCGGGACGGACGGGCTAGGGCCGTGCTTCCTAACGCACGGGCCGTGACCGGCCGGGCCGCCGGGCTGATGTGTTGCTAGGCTGCCGATTCCTGACGAACCTCCCAGCCAGAAAATACCAGTACCGCAGGGTGGCATTTGAGCGCCTTTGCGATGACCTTTGCCCGCTCAACTCCCAAGTTCACCTTGTTGTTCTCGATAGCAGAAATGGTGGACTGGGGCATTCCGGTCAGCTCCGAATAGTGGTCAGCTTGCTTTCCGATAAACCTCGATATCTTCCACAAGGTGCCTACCTAGACGATCCTTTTCCATTTCAAGGTCATAACGAATTTGAAGATTAACCCAGAAACGGTCGGACATCCCAAAGTAACGCGATAGACGCAAAGCCGTATCCGCTGAGATCGACCGTTTCCCATGCACAATCTCGTTGATACGCCGAGCAGGGACTTTGATGTCCTTCGCAAGACGATATTGGCTTATCCCCAAAGGCTTGAGGTATTCCTCAAGCAGAATCTCTCCAGGATGTATGGGGGGCAGTTTCTTCGGCATTTTGGACTCCTAGTGATAGTCTGCAACCACGACTTCGTACGCATCAGGGTTCCGCCATCGGAAACAAATCCGCCACTGATTGTTCACCCGAATGCTGTATTCTCCCTTTCGATTTCCCATCAGCTTCTCAAGTCGGTTTCCCGGCGGAAAGCGTGTAGAGAATGCCCGCTCCGCAGCCCCAATATGCCTTATCGTTAAAGACAGTGGGGCAGCCGGCGACTGTCTTGCCGGCATTGAATTTCCACTTCTCTATTCCTGATTGAATATCTACGGCATGAAACCACCCATCTCCATCCCCAAAATACAGACAGCCGCCATATGCCAGTAGCGGCGAAGTGACCAGGTCGGCGCCTGTGTCGTATTTCCACTTCAACCCTCTTAGTTCACGTAGCGGCGGCGAGTCGTAGTATCCCGTATGAGTAGAACCGCCGTTGTATGTCACAATCTGGGATACAGCCGTACATGCTCCAACTCCAAGGAGGAAAGCTGCTATGATTGGTATGTACTTAGTACTGAGCTTCATGGTGTCATCCTCCAATCACTCTGCGGGTCTAAATCCGCTTCTATAACGGTTCGCGCATCAGCTGCGTGCGCGTCCGCCGTTCTCGGCGCGCCGCGTGCTCCGCAAGCGGCGTGATGGCAGCGGCTGACAGGCGGATGCGATTGTTAGCTGGCAACTCTCACCAGGATGTGTTCCCACGTGGACGGTATCCGCATATCTATTCACAAAGCTTGAAATATCTGAACCACCCCCACCTGTTTGCAGGCTCCTCAGCCCGCCAAGGTTTGTTGGAATAATCTGCTTGAAAGGCAAGAAGCCCCTCATCTGAACCGTCAGAATCTTGGATGAACACAACCCTTTCTCGGGATGCCACATCAATATACTCAAACATGCAGCAACTTGCTCCACGACTGTCAAATCTCAGAATCGAGCATGATGGACACCCGCCATAATTGCGGGAGGAGAGTATTCTCTTGACCCCCGGATTCTCGGTGTGCAGCATCGGAAGTCCTGTAACTTTCCCAAACTGGTCCGCGATCAGGTATGTCACCTCGTGAATCAATAGCGGATCGAAGCCGCCTGTGACGTACACCTTGCTTGGATATTCGTCCCCAGGCTCCTGCCACGTCTTGCAATTAAGAATCTCGAAATACTCCTTGAGTTGGAATCGATGATTCGCGTCGTCCCATCGATATGCTCTGAACATTGTGGGACTCACATCGGACTGAGCGTCAGCGACAACCAGACGCTGTTCACCCGAGTTGGCATAATCGCTAATGCACACGAGCTTATCCGGAGGGATTATCTCGTTAATTCCGATTCGCACGTCCTTGGTGTCATCATAGATCATCTCGATGTCGTTTCCTCGAAACCGAAATACGCCTACTCGGAAGCTATCGCTTGCGGCATCCTTGATTCCGTATGGGAGGGGCTTCGTAAGCGAGGCTGAGACAATCCAATCGCTACCGTCGTTCATAACATCGCCTCC
>JACQXT010000114.1 GCA_016208665.1 Chitinivibrionia bacterium
AAGATTTGTGCCGCACGCGAGCTCTTCGACCGGCACTGGTCCCGCGATTCGCGAATGATCCCGCAAAGCAGGGATCCCGCAAAGCCCGATTGACAGGCTTCGTGCGGGATGATACTCTCTTCCGAATTAATTCCTTGGCAGGTTTGTGGTTATGCGGTGAGCACGGCGCGAGGGAGAAATTCTATGGAAGGGATCATCTATCTGGATAATGCTGCGACAACCTACCCGAAACCTCAGAGCGTCTACGACTACATGCACGAGTTCTATCAACGGCACGGCGTGAACCCGGGCCGGTCGGGGTACGACATGTGCATGGCGACCGAAGAGGTCATCCATGCGACCAGGACAATGCTGACGACGCTCTTCAACGGCAGCGATCCCAACAGGCTTACCTTCAGCTACGATGCGTCGGATTCTCTCAATATGATCATTCAGGGAATGGTTCAGAGGGGCGATCACGTCGTCACGACCAACCTCGAGCACAACTCCGTCCTCCGCCCCCTCTACCATCTCGAGCACGATAAGATCATCGACGTCACGTACGTTCCATTCGACAGCGAGGGGTATATCGATCCCGGCGACATCAGGAAGGCGATAACCGCGAAGACGAAAATGGTGATCATGAACCACTGCTCGAACGTCATCGGCACCGTTCAGCCCGTCGCCGCAGTCGGAAGGATTTGCCGCGAAGCCGGCGTCTATTTCGCGATCGACGCAAGCCAGACCGCGGGCGCGATCCCGATCGATATCGAAGAGATGAACATCGATCTGCTGGCCTTCACGGGCCATAAGTGCCTGATGGGTCCGACGGGCATCGGCGGGTCGTACGTGCGGGAGAACGTTCCCATCAAATCCACGAAGTTCGGCGGCACCGGCGTGCGGTCGGCGCACCGGTTCCATCTCGAGGAATTTCCATACCGTCTGGAATGCGGCACGTTGAATGTCGTCGGCGTTGCCGGACTCAACGCCGGCTTGAAATGGATTCAAAAACAGGGTATGGACGCGCTGCACAAGAAAGAAATGGCTCTGTGGAGCCGGCTCCGCTCGGGAGTCGAAGAAGTCGGCGGAGCCGTCGCCTACTGCGCAAAGGATACCAAGAACCACAATCCCGTTTTGAGCATCAACATCGAAGGGTGGGAGGCGGGCGACGTGGGCACCATGTTCGACATGGATTACAATATCGCCTGCCGGACCGGATTGCAATGCGCTCCGCTCGTTCATGTCGGAATCGGCACCGATTCCATTCATGGCACGGTCCGTCTGAGCATCGGCCCGTTCAATACGGAAGAACACATCGACACGGCAGTCGAGGCCGTCCGCCAGATTGCTTCGGTGAAACAGAAGTAGCCCCTCGTCCTGCATAATCCTTCCCGGCAGCCTGCTTCGTTGCACTTTTTAGCCGAATGTCCGCGTCCGGCTCGAAGGCCGTACCATCGTACGGATATATATTTAACTTGTTTTGAAAACGGCGGTTAGCTGGTTAGATTGCCATGGATCAAAGCTTGGTATGAGCCTTGCAGACGGTCTGACAGGCAGCAGCAAGCCATTGAAAAACCTACGGAACGGTATTTTGAAGCGTGGCAGCCTTCGATGTCCGGTCACGGCATCGAACGGTTCCCTCCCAAGCTCCCGGAAGGTCGTCATGGGCGAGAGCACACACATGTTCAGTTCAGAATCCGGCAGCGACGGACCGAAGCTCCACTCGGCCTCCGGCGCCGTCTCGGCTCGCGCCCTCAAGGAAACGAGCAGACTCGAGCACAGCTCGTGGCGAAATTGGATACTGCTTGCGGGTCTTGCCGTTCTGACGACCGTCGGATTGAGCGTCTCCCTGGCGCCTTCCATATTCGAAACCGCCGGCTCGTTCTGGTCGTGGAAACGGACGGACATAGTCCTCCTTTCAGGGCTCGTCGTGCTGGTTGTCCTATTCGTCTCATACCTGACCGTGCAGCAGCGGCAGGTCGTGCGCATGCGGATGGAGCTTCGCGCCATGGAAGCCGACGCGCAGGAATGCGCGCTGCGAAACAGCGCCCGCCTGCACGCGCTCCTCAACGTGAGCCGCTTCGTCGGAACGGAGCTCGACCGCGCCGGCGTATTCGACTGCATCACAAGAACGAGCACGGAGGTGTTCGACAGCCACTGGTCGTCCCTGATGCTCCATAATAAACAAACCGGCGAACTCGACATGCACTCCATGTTCGGAACTCCCGAGACAATGACGATGGTCGGCATCCTCAAGCACATCGGACATGGGATTGCTCTCTGGTCCGCAAAGGAGCGCAAACCGCTCATGCTGAATCCGTCTTCGAACCTCGAGCGTTTCCTGGGTCCCGGATACGATTCCTGTCCGACCATCGCGGCCATGGCCGCACCCGTCATGCTCGGCGAAGAACTCATCGGCGTCGTCAGCGTGTGCAGGTATAATTCCACCATCGAGTACGACGATGACGATTTGAGGGCCTTGCTCGTATTCGCGGAGAATGCAGGAGCCTTCATCAGAAACGCGGAGCGAATCGAAATACTGATCGGAAAGCTGAGATTCAAAGAGCGCGCCCCTCTGGCATCATAACGCAGCCGACGCCCGGCTGCGACATGCGACAATTGTTGCAAGAGCGTGTAGAACCTCCCGCTACACGACGATTCCCGGCGCCCCGCAGGCGCCGGGAATCCATTTTTCAACCGTGCGCCGCAAAAAGAAACCCAGCCTGACCGTCGAAACACCGGGACTTCGCAGCCGGAGATGAAGAGCTGGAGCGTAATGAAGTCCCACCAGCCGCCGTAGGTTCCGGTCGGGGAGCACGAGCCCTCGACGAGGAAATCGGGATACGTCGCCGGTTTCGTCTGGCCGAAGTCGGTGCTGCCGATCTCAACGCCGTTGCCCACCGTAAACGTCATGCAGGCAGACGGATAATCGTCGAAATGGCCGATGGCTGTTACGTTCGTCACCGCATGCGTGCGCACCCAATTCACATACTGAATCGTTTCGAACTCCTGATACGAGTCGATCACGCCGCTATAATCGGGATCGCCGTTTGCCCAGGGGCCCGAACCGCTCAGCTGGAAATAGCCGCCGAAGAACGTCTTCATATATGTGCGGTTGCCGTTTCCGGTGGCGGGGTTGACGTTATTCGACAGAAGAACGGGCGCCACCTGCTCGGTTGAGCACCAGTACCGCCACATGAGTCCCAGGGACGATCCGTCCCACGATTCCGCATTGAGCGTCGTTCCGGTATTCAGCGCGCCGTTCGGGAGAACGAAACACTCGGTGTAGCGCCCCGTGTTGACTGGGCCTCCGATATCCGTCGAATCATAGGTCCCGTTTAACGGCGGACCCGCAAGCGTGAAACCTGCAACGAGCAACGAGAGCAGAGCGAGAAGCACAGTTGCAAAGAGCTTCATAGAGCAATTCCTCCTCTATCAGCGGTGCGTGGACGCGTGTAGCGTACAATCCTGTCCGGGCAAAAAGGGCATACCTCACCCGGCCTATGTATGATTGTACAGCTGCACTGAAAAACAGGAATTTAATAGGGGGAGCTAAGACTGCAAGCCGGTTCAGCTTGACTTTTGTCATGATACCACAAAATGAGTTTAATTGTCAAGCAATTAACAAAAATGGGGCGCAGGATTGATCATAGTTCTCGCTCCGGACCGCCCTGCGACTCTTGCTTGCTTTTCTCCTGGAGATAGCGGATAGCACACAGCACGCCGACGCAGATCCACATGAGTCCGAAGAGCAGCCGGCCGTATCGCTCATCCTTCGTGCCCACTCCAAAGAAGGATATCACGGCCATGAGAAAACAGAGAATCGCCATTCCCAGACGAACTATCAATCCAAGTTTTTGTTTTTTCATAAGCTAAGTCCTGCTTTGTAATTACGCGCGGGGCGGATCCGCGGGCGGGACCCTCCCGGTTGCGTTTCCACGGGCCTGATGTCAGATGTCGGCCAACTCCCCCCGGATCACAGTAATTGCCCGACCACCCAGTTTCACACGCTTGCCGTCCAGCCTCACCCTCACAATGCCGCCGCGGGCGGATGCCTGAAACGCAACCATCTCTTTTTTCCCGAGGCGCGCCCCCCAATACGGGCCGAGACAGCAGTGCGCCGAACCCGTCACCGGGTCCTCGTTTATTCCTACCGCCGGAGCGAAGAACCTGGACACGAAATCATACCCTGGGGTGTCCGCCGCGCTCGTCACCATGACCCCGCGCTCGTCGAGAGCTCGGAGGGCGGCGAAATCGGGATCGAGTCGCCGGACCGCATCTTCGGACTCGACCTCGATGATGTAATCGAATGAGTTCTTTCCGCAATACACGGGAACGACTCCCAGCGCTTCGACGAGGCCGATGGGCGCGGCCGCCGGTTCATCCGGCGTCGCGGGGAAATCCATTTCGATGCCGTCCTTTTTTTGCTCGGCTTCCAGGAGGCCGCTCATCGTGTGAAACCTCGCTCGCTCCCGCCGGCCCAGCACTTCGGTTTCCCAGAGGATATGCGCGCTCGCGAGCGTGGCGTGGCCGCAGAGAGCCACCTCCGAAGCCGGCGTGAACCAGCGCAGACGAAAACCGTCCTCCTCCTCGAGAAGAAAGGCCGTCTCGGAAAGGTTCATCTCGCGCGCGACGTTTTGCATCCAGTTCTCGTCGCGCGGCTCGGAGAGAATGCACACGCCGGCGGGGTTGCCGGCGAACGGCTCTTCCGTGAAGGAATCGACCGTATATATCTTCATGCCCATGGCGCCGCTCCTTGATATGTGTACATCGATCAAGCAAGCATCAGCAGAAAACGCGCCGGGCGGCCTTCGATCTCAATCGAGGGCCAATTCCATGAAACGCGCGCCGGCGCATGAGCATGATACAAGCTGCCGGGCGATTTCGGCAATATTTTCCGTCGGGATCGATCGGCGCCGATTTAGTAATACGGTTTACAATTGACATTATTACAACGAATTGATACAATCACGCCTTGGGCAAGGGCTCGGAATCGCGCTCCGCGCTTGGATTGTCGCAGAGTCGGTGAGCATAAGGGGAGGCAGAGACTCGTGACACGATTTCTTCGGATTTTTCTGCGCTTCAACACACGGCATATTCCGTCTCGAAACAACAAAGGGGAGGTCGCACCATGCGGACATGGTCGCGCTTTACTGCATTAGGCATACTCTTGATTCTCATGCTGTCGGCCGGCGGAGCGGTGCCCGGCGCCGGCAGGAAGGACAAGGAGTCCGCGACAACGGTCAAAGGCGGCGCAATAACCGCACCGGCGACACAAGCCGCTCAATCCGAATCCCCGCGCCTCGCGCCGGCGATCGATCGCAGGGCCGTCGAGGATGCATTTCAGGAATTCCAATCTTCCCAATCGTCCCGATGGACGGTTTCGTGGGACAAGCTGACCGGGCTTCCTCGAATGCTCACCGGCCGGAGCGAACGATCCTACGGGGCAACGCCGGAGGCCGCTGCGCTCGAGTTCGTAGCCGAGAATCGCGCGCTTCTCGGATTGATCGATGAACGGCACTCCGTGCGAGTTGTTCGATCCGTACCCGTGCGCGCGCACCGGATCGTAACACTGCAACAGGAGTTCGCCGGGATCGACGTCTTCGAGGGCACGATCCAGGTTGTAATCGACGGGAGTGGCCGAGTCCTGCACGCGACTAACTCCGCGTGGCCCGCTTCGGACAGTGATTTCCCGGTCGACATCGGCGAAACCGCCGTGCGCGCCTCGATCGCACTGCAGTTCGACGGCCGCGGCGTCGTGTATAGCGAGGGACCTCGTCGTGTGATCTATCCATCCGGAAATGGACGGCTTACGTATTTCGCTTACGTGATCGTGGGTGCGGGTGAAGTTCCCTGGCGCATCATCGTCGATGCACGGACCGGCGACATCCTGGAGGCTCGGCGGCTCGATGCAGTGGATCCGGGGCCATCTCAGGAGAGCGCGGCTCCAGACAAGCCCGTGCGCCCCTCGAGAACTTCGCTCGACGCCAGTGATCCCTGCGACCGCGAATGGGTAAGGAATGGGGCACAAGTCATTCCCGTCCCGGATCCGGCGGATTCGTATTATGTCGACGTCGTGATGGGCGCTCCCCTTCCGGAATTGGGTGAATGGCAGGATCCCAAGATATACGCCGCCGGGATCAAACTGCTCCCGTGCATCCAATACACGATCGAGCTCGACTACGATCTGCACACGTGGAGCTCGTACAACAACAATCCCGGCTGGTATTTCGACGTCTTTTTCGTGGAAGTCGATACCGGCGGCTGGTACTGGCAGCACGGCCTCAGGCCGACGGTCGATCTGTGGTGCGAAACCGACCTCGAAGGGGACGGAGCCATTCTCCCCGGTACTGCATGGGTCGCCGGAGGTGATTTGTGCGGAGATCATGTGTTGTGCTCGATGACGGGAGCGGTCGAGTTTCAGTACCTTATGCCGGATTGCTCCAAAGAGGTCTATTTATCCGTCGGTTTGGATCGGTTTACAGCCGCCTGCCCGTCGTGGGGGACGATACGCGTGAGGATCAGCGCTCTATCCCGTGTTTTCAATCCCAATCCGACGACCACGTTGAACCGGCTCTTCACGGACCAGGAAGACGCCAACAGCGCCGTGCCCGGCGAGGCCTATTCAGCCGTCGACCTGCTGAGGCTTACGGTGCCGATCGAGGGTCAGCCATGGCGGCTCAATGGTCTTTATTGCGCAATCAAGGAGTTGGTAAACCCGGTTAGGGCGTATACCACCGCCCGCGATCCTAGTTTTCCGTATCTTCGGAATTGCGACATGTTCGAAGCCGTGAACGCCTATCACCACATAACCCAGAACCAGCTCTACATCCAGTCTCTCGGCTTCCTGAACGTCAACAACCGCGCGATTGACGTGGATCCGCACATTCTTATCTGGAATCCTCCCCAGCCGCCCGATCCGGATAACTCGCAGTACAACCCTATCCCGGTAGGAGCCGGCCGGCTCGAATTCGGAGAGGGCGGGGTCGACGACGCCGAGGACGCCGATGTGGTCCTCCATGAATACGGCCACGCGATACAGGACAACCAGAGGCCCGGCCTCTACCTCGGCGGCAACGGCGATAACGGCTTCGGGAACGAGACGCGGGCGATGGGCGAAGGATTCGGCGACTATTGGGCGTGCAGCAGCTTCGAGGACAAGAGCCAAGCGAGCGGATTCGATCCCGCGGCATTCGGCGAGTTTGACAAGCAGAATATGACCGGGCTGCGAAGGGTCGACGAGATCAAGACATATCCAACGGGCATGGCGGACCTGGAGCATAGGGACGGAGAGATCTGGTCTCGCACGCTCTGGGACCTCTTTCACGCGATCGGAAAGATGGCGACCGACATTGTGGTTCTCGAAAGCCACTTTCTCGTTCCCCAGAATCCCCTCTTCAGCGACGGCGCGAAGGCTCTGCTCGCTGCAGATGAGTTATTGTGCTCGGGCGCCAACGAGGACTCGATCGTCGCCGCCTATGTTGACCGCGGGATCTTTCGCGAGCTGACTGTGTTGTCGGAGCCGGTCGGCGTGCTGATCAGCGTCTTTCAGCAGGACGTTCGAGGCGACCAGGACGGCATTGCTGCCTTCGAACGCGTCTACGCGTGGGGAGACACGGTGATTCTACAGGCGCCGCCTACCTTCAATGATCTCGATTTCATACGATGGGAGGTGGAAGGCGCCAGCGGAGGGAACGGCAATACGCTGGCGGTCGTCGAGATGGATCACATACCAGAATCGCACCTGGCGATCGCGGTCTACGATACGACCATTACGGGGATCGGAGAACAGGCGACGCCGGCGAGCTTTGCCTTGCATCCCAACCTGCCGAACCCGTTCAATCCGTACACATTGATTGGTTACGATGTGCCGGCCGGCGGGGGAGAGGTGACGCTTCGCGTGTACGATGTATCGGGGAGACTCCTGCGGACGCTCGTAGACGGACCGCAATCTCCCGGAACGAAGACGGCGAGCTGGGATGGAACGAACGAAAGAGGCGAGCGCGTTGCATCGGGGGTGTATTTCTGCCGGATGACCGCGCCGGGATACGTGGGGCAGCGAAAATTGATTCTCTTGAAGTGAGCCGCGTTTCATATAGGAAAGAAAGCCCGGTTGTCGAGTCTGATAGAGGCTCGATGGCCGGGCTTTTTCATGAGAGATACTGCATTAAACGGAAAGTCCCCCAAGAGGCGCTGGTGTCAGTGGGACGAGTAGAGCCGCTGCGGAGTCGATGGTGCATGCCTTCTTGGAGAACTTCCTATGCGATTCGCTTCGCTGCTGATACAACAAAGAACCGTCCGATTTAGTTCCCTCGGGCGAAATATACCGGAAGGGGGAGCGGGCAAGTCGAGACGGGACAGGGCATTGGTCAAAAAAATACTTCACACTCCGGCTGGAGCGCGCCCGGCTGCAGGCCGGCGGGCTCCCATGCCGGAATGTGAAGCATCAGACAGTTGGAGACCGGACGAGTTTCGGATTGCTCCTAGAACCGGCGGCCGCCGCCCCTTCCACCGCCGCCACCGCCACTGCCGCCTCTTCCGCCGCCTCTTCCACCGCCGCCACCGCCGCCGCCACCGCCATAACCGCCGCCGCCACCGCCGCCGCCTGGGCGCCGTTCGGGCCGTGGGCGAGCTTCGTTGACGTTGAGCGGTCTTCCTTTAAGCTCCTTGCTGTTGAGTTCATTGATTGCGGCCTGCGCTTCAGACCTGGAAGGCATCTCCACGAAAGCGAATCCTTTCGACTCGCCGGTGAATTTGTCTGTAATGATGTTGATGGATTCAACCTGTCCAAAAGCCTCAAACGCCTTCCTTAGATCGTCCTCAGTAACCTCGTACGCCAAGTTACCGACATAGATGTTCATTCCTGGCTCCCTTCTGCCAAGGATTTTCACCCCGTACCTTCACTTCATGTAATACAGCTCTCCCACGAACATGGAATCCTTGGCCGACCGGCCCTCTCCTCCATACGTTCAACCGCTTCCTGGGGTTCGACGGGAGAATAGCACTTTTCATGGAAAGATGCACGAACAAAGTGCACTACTTTTTGCTCCCAGGAACCCGGCCGTTCCCGGCGAAGACCGTCATGAGGCGCAGGTTGAGCATTGAGAGCAGGCGGCTCTTCGGCCCCTCGCCGTCGAGAATGAGTCGCGAAAGGTGCAACAGCGCATTTAGATAAAACTGGAAGTCGTGGCGGAACGGTTCGTTCTCGAGGAGGCGGGCGAACTGGTGCCGGGATATCATCAGGACCGTGCTGTCCTGGAGGGCGACGGCGTTCACGGGGTACGCGCGCTGCTCGAACAGGACGACTTCGCCGAAGAGTTCTCCCGGCTTGACGACCTTGATCACGATCTCTTTTCCCTCGGGCGTCGATCTGTAGAGCTGCACGTTGCCCCGCGCGAGGACGCAGATGGAAGCGCCCTGGTCGCCCTCGAGAAAGAGAAGTTCCTTCTTGGGAATCTCCCTGGCGAGAGAGATCTCCGCGAGGGCCTTTCTCCCTGAAGGGGAAAGGTTCTCGAACAGGGGAATGCGCCCGAACAGGGCTTCTATGTCCATGGGTATTCTCACGCTCCACAAAATGAGGTTCTCTTGATCCGGATCAAGGCGCCGCCTGGGCCGGCGGCGTATAGTATACGCGAGAGACGCATGAAATCCCAGGCTCGAATGGAAAGGAACCGCCCATGAAGCGAAAAATCATTCAGATAGACGAGGAAAAATGCACGGGGTGCGGCGACTGCATTCCCAATTGCCCCGAGGGGGCCATACAGCTCATCGATGGGAAAGCCCGGCTCATCAGCGACCTCTTCTGCGACGGCCTGGGAGCCTGCATCGGCCATTGCCCCGAGGAAGCCATCACGGTGGAGGAACGGGAAGCCGAGCCGTACGACGAGGCCAGGGTGATGGCAAATGTCGTCAAGGCGGGGGCCAACACGATCAAGGCTCATCTCGAGCATCTGAAGGAACACGGCCAGGATGAATTCTACACCCAGGCCGTCTCGTATCTGGAACATCGCGGGATTCCAATGCCCGGCAACAAGGAGGAAAAACCCATGACGCACGCACACGGTTCGGGATGCCCCGGCTCCAAGGCGCTCGCCTTCAACAAGGAACAAACAGCCACCGAAACACCGGCGGGGTCCCGCCGATCGCAGCTTTCGCATTGGCCCATTCAGATGCACCTCGTCTCCCCCATGGCCCCGTTCTTTCAGGGCGCCGATCTCTTGCTTGCGGCCGACTGCGTCGCCTTCTCGATGGGGGATTTCCACAAGGATCACCTGAAGGGGAAGACGCTTGCCATCGCCTGCCCCAAGCTGGACGAAAACCAGGAAGTCTATCTCGAGAAGCTGAAGGCGCTCGTCGACCAGGCCAAGATCAACACGCTCACCGTGATGATCATGCAGGTTCCCTGCTGCAGCGGACTCCTGCAGCTCGCCCAGCGGGCGGTCGAGGGCGCTTCGAGAAAAGTCCCCGTCAAGGCGATCGTCGTCGGCCTGCATGGAGATATCCTGCAGGAAGGATGGGTGTAACGGCCAGCGCGCAGGCTCGAGCCGAGGGACTCAAGCCTTGGGAGACCCTGGCCGCGAGAGTCAGCCGCGAAGAGTCCGGCCCTCGGGGTTCGAGGTCGAAGGGCTATTTCTTCTTATCCTTGTGCTTGGCTGCTTTCTGCTGCTTGAGTCCCTTGGGCAGCTTGAACTTCGACGACGTTTTCCATGGGCCGTCGATGCGGGCGCTTATCTGCCATTGGCCTTCGTGGAGTCTGTAGAAGTTTCTCTCGTAGTAATAGTAATCCGTATATCCTGCGACAACGTAAATTCCGAGATGGGCGTCGTACACAAGCTCCATCCCATGGGCGTGTTTGTGGCGATATCCGTGCGCGGGCGCATGGGGAGGAGGGCCCACGATTACAGGAACGGGGCGCACCACCGGGCGAGATCTATGCACCACGGCCGTTTCGCAGGATGCGAGCATAAAACACAGGCAGAGCAGGGAAATGCAGCATGCAATGCGTCTCTTCGAGTCCATTGTCAACCTCCTGAGGGACGAAAAGTAATATAGACTAGCAATACGCGGGCCGATAAGCCAGACAAATCGTGCATGGTCCCCGCTTCCTCCATGCTTCCCCGATATCGCTCTTGATTTTTGGATCGCCGAAGCACATCTTAGCAATAGACGCCCCACCTATCCTGTTTACTAAACAATTCAAATCCCCACACGGATGGCACCCCACGCCCGTCAGCATGTATGAACCTGCAAGGAGGTGGTCGGCCATGAAATCGGTTATGTACCGTTTCGTCCTGGCGGGAGCGGTGTTGGTGTGCATGAATGCCGTGTTGTTCCCGGCTGAAACCGCTCCGGAGTACGGCAGGATCACCGGCCGGGTGGTCGCCGCGAATACCGGGAGTCCTCTCGAGTTCGCCAATGTCGTCGTCGTGGGAACGATGATGGGCGCGATGACGCGGACCGACGGCTGTTTTACGATAGCCGGCGTGCCGGAGGGCATCTTCGCCGTGAGAGTCCTGATGATGGGATATAAGTCGGCAACGAAGGAGAATGTCGTCGTGCCGGCAGGCAGGACCGCCAGAGCGGATTTCGAGCTCGAAGCGGCGGCGGTCATGATGACGGAAAAGATCACCGTGTCGGGAGAACGTTCCATGGTAGGTATCACCACTTCCGATGTGTCGGTCGCTCCCGGTCAAACGAAGGAAATGCTCGTTCGGGACGCGGCGGAGGCCATCGCCCTATCCACGGGAGTCGTGGTAACGGGCGACGAACTTTACGTTCGGGGAGGACGCCGGGGACCGGAATGGTCCGCCGGATGCCCGCATCCTCCCGGTTATCGCTTCCAGCGGGAACCGTGGAACACCGAGAGCTACGACCGCATTTACGAGAACGAGTTTCTGGCCGTCATGGATAATCCTGTCTCGACTTTCTCGATCGATGTCGACGCCGCCTCGTATACCAACGTGAGGAGGTTCATTCAGCAGGGCAGCCTGTCGCCGCCCGATGCCGTGAGGATCGAGGA